>NZ_JBCNFP010000152.1:0-6822 GCF_050481165.1 Paenibacillus cisolokensis | reverse complement strand
ACTTATAAATTCTTATATGTAGAAAAAACTGCCGGGAATAACTCCCGGCAGCTCTTTTTATGGCCCGCATGCCGTCGCAGCGCTGCGCATGCCGCCCCGGTCTTCGCGGGCGTCAGCGCACCGCTCTTCGGCTTTATCTGCTCGCACCAATCCCGCTGTGAACTGCCACCAGTCCCGAAATTTGCTTGCTATACTCCGACTCCGCGGCGGCTGGTATTCGTAAGATAGAACCCGAATGAAAGAGAAAAGCTGCAAAAGTGCAGTATTTTCGGGGGTAAAAGAACCAAAACGCGAAAATTCCTGCGATAATGCAGTTTTTTTGATCCGTTCAAGCCAGGTAAGCGAAAATCGCCAAAAATTACTGTATTTTTGCAGGAACTTAACCCCATAGTTAGCTTTCCGGGCAAAATTCCTGCACTTTCGCAGGCTTTTCGCCAAAGCAATCTGCTGGGAACGGGAGCGCTGATGTCGGGGCGCACCATGTCCTGCAGCCGGTTCAGTTCGCCAGACGCTGCTTCCCCGCCTGATGCAGCCCGTAATAAAAGCCTTGGCGGCTCATCAGCTGGTCGTGCGTTCCTTGCTCCGCAATCCGGCCGTCGACAAGCACAAGAATGAGATCGGCCCGCCGCACCGTATTGAGCCGATGGGCGATGACGACGTTCGTCCGCCCTTTCATCAGCCGGTACAACGCGTCCTGAATGCTGATCTCGGTCACGGTGTCGATGCTGCTCGTCGCCTCGTCGAGAATGAGGATGGACGGATCGGCAAGCATCGCCCGGGCGATCGAGAGCAGTTGTCTCTGCCCCTGGCTGATGCCTCCCCCGTCCTCACCCAGCATCGTATCGTAGCCTTGCGGCAGCTTGCTGATGAAGCTGTGCGCGTTCGCCAGCTTCGCCGCCCGCTCGACTTCCGCATCGGAAGCTTCCGGCTTGCCGTAGCGGATATTGTCGCGCACCGTGCCCTTGAACAGAAACGTATCCTGCAGCACGAAACCGATATGGCTGCGCAGACTGTTCCGATTGATGCCGCGGATATCGCGTCCATCGAGCCGGATAGTTCCGGCATCGGCATCGTAAAAACGGGCGAGCAGCTGGACGACCGTCGTCTTGCCCGCTCCCGTCGGACCGACGAGCGCAAGCGTCTCGCCTGGCCCGATCCGAAAGGAAATATCCCGCAGCGTCGCGTTTCCCTGCTCGTAGCCGAACGATACGTTCTCGAACTCGATCTCGCCCCGTACCTCCGAAATGGCGACCGCCCCCGACTCGTCCCGGTCCTCCGGCGCTGTGTCCAGAATGTCGAAGACGCGCTCCGCGCCGGCCACCGCCGACAAAAACGTGTTGAACTGGTTGGCCAGATCGTTAAGCGGCCGGGTGAACTGCCGGGCATATTCCGCGAACGTCACGATCACCCCGACCGTCACGATATCGTGCAGCGCCAGCAGACCGCCGGCACCGGCGATTACCGCAAAGCTCAAGTTGTTCAGCACGTTCATCAGCTTCGGGATAAGCCCGGAATACGTCTGCGCCCAATAGCCGGACGTGCGCAGCCGTTCGTTCAGCTCCCGAAAATCGGACGTGACGCGCTCTTCCAGCGAGAAGCTCTTTACGATGCGCTGACCGGAGAGCGTTTCTTCCACAAAACCGTTCAGCTCGCCCAGGTTTCGCTGCTGTTCCTTGAAGTATCGGCCCGTCCGGCTCGTAATCCATTTCATCCCGAGCACCATCAGCGGCACGATCGTCAGCGTAATAACCGTCAGGATCGGACTGAGCCACAGCATCAGTCCCAGCATGCCGGAGAAAGCGAGCACGCTGGATACGATCTGAATCACCGAGCCGTTGAGCGTCTGGCTGACGTTGTCGATGTCGTTCGTCAGCCGACTCATTAATTCCCCGTGCTGCCGCTTCGCGAAGAACGACATCGGCAGCCGGTGCAGATGGCGGAACAGATCCGTCCGCATCGCATATACCGTCCGCTGGGCCGCGTCGATCATCCAGTACGTCTGCAGCCAGGAAGCGATGCCTTGCACCGCGTAGCTGCCAAGCAGCAGAACGAGCAGCGCGGTGAGCGTAATGCCTCCCCGCTCTCCCATCAGCCGGTCGATCGCCGCGCCGATCAGATACGGACCGAGCAAGCCGAGCGTGGAGCTGATGACCGTCATCGCCAAGACGAGCAGCAGCTTGGCGCGATGAACGGAAAGATATTTCCAGATGCGGAGGAGCGTCCCCCGCCAATCCTTCACCCTGGTGCGCCGCCGCTCCTGTTCGTCGCCCGGCTTGTTCGCCCCTCCCTTGCCCGTCTGCGAACGGGACAGCTCATTCGGATCTTCGCGTTTAACCGCTTGCCGGCCAGACATGGGTCAGCGCCTCCTTTCCGTACTGCGAGGCGACGATGCGGCGATACAGCTCCGATTCCTTCAGCAGCTCGTCGTGCGGACCGCTCGCGATAAGCCGGCCCTCCTCCAGCAGCAGAATCGTGTCGCAAGCGGCCGCTGTGCCAATCTTCTGCGTAATAATAAGCGTCGTGCAGGCATAACCGTCCAGCGCATCCAGCAGCTTCGCTTCCGTAGCCGCATCCAGCGCGCTCGTGCTGTCGTCGAGCAGCAGCAGCTTCGGCTTCCGGACGAGCGCACGGGCGACGGACAACCGCTGCTTCTGGCCGCCGGACAGATTTACCCCTTTCTGCCCGAGCCGCGTTGCATAGCCGTCCGGAAGATTCCGGATCGTCGCTTCGATTTGCGCGGCTCCGGCCGCTTCCGCGACCTCCGCATCCGACGCGTCTTCTTTACCCCAGCGGATGTTGTCGGCAATCGTGCCGGAGAACAGAAGCGCTTCCTGCGGGACGTAGCCGATGCTGTCACGCAGTGTCTGCACCGGATAGCGGCGAATGTCGACGCCGTCAATCCGGATCTCGCCCCGCTCGGGCTCATACAGGCGTGGGATCAGCTGAAACAGCGTCGATTTCCCGGCTCCGGTAGCCCCCATTATGGCAACTTTCTGCCCCGGCTTGACGGCGAACGAAATGTTTGCGAGCGCGGGCTCTTTCGTTCCCGGATAACGGAACGTTACGCGGTCGAATACCAGCTCGCCGTCGGTGATCGCCCGCTCGATCGTCCCGGACCGCAATCCGCTTTCCGGATTCCGGCTGCCGCCGGCGGCAGTATCTGCTGCCGGAGCGGTGGTGTCGCCGGCGGCCGCGGTTCTCTCCTCCGCCCCTTCCGGCCGGTCCCTGTCCGCGGCCAGCACTTCACTGACCCGCGCCGCCGACGCTCTTGCCCGCGAGAAGCTGGTGACGAGGAAGGAGACGACCGACAGCGCGCCGGTAATGCGGGTCGCATAATTGACGACGGCGACAACGTCGCCGACATTTGCGGCATGGGCATCCATCTGCCTGCTGCCGAACCAGATGATGAATACGACGCTTGCATTCATCAGAAGCAGCAGCGCCGGCAGCGTCAGTTCCACCAGCCGCAGCGCGGACACCGTACGGTCGGTCAATTCCCGGTTCGCCGCACCGAACCGCGATATTTCGCGGCCGGCCCGAACGAACGCTTTGATCAGCCGCATGCCGGCCAAATTTTCGCGAAGAATGCCGTTCGCCGCATCCAGCTTCTCCTGCACGAGACGAAAGCGGAGAAAGCCTTTGTTGACTACGATCACGAGCAGCACAAGGAGAAGCGGGGCCAGCACGACCAAAGCGAATGCCAGCTTCACGTCGACGGTCAGCGCCATCACGATGCCGCCCACAATCATGATCGGCGACCGGATCATGATGCGCAAGCCCATGAACACGATGTTCTGCAATTGCGTCACATCGGACGTCATCCTGGTCATGAGCGTCGCGGCCGAGTAACGGTCGAAGCGGGCAAGCGAAAACGATTGCACGGCATCGAACAGCGCATTGCGCACATCGGCTCCGAAGTTTTGGCTGACGCGGGCGGCGTAAACGGAGTTCACAATGCCGGTCGCAAAGCCGGCAAGCGCGGTCACGACCATCACGACGCCCCACCAGAGCACGACGGACATGTCGCCCGTCATGATCCCATCGTTGATCAGCCGGGCCATCAGCAGCGGGTGCCACAGCTCGACGGCAAGCTCGCCGATCAAGAGCAGCAAAGCGATGGCGGCGGCTTTGCGGTGCGGTTTCAAATAGGTCCAAAACAGCTTCATCTGTCCGCCTCCGTTCCCCCGCCGTAATTCGGCTCTTCCGTTTCCCCCGACATATCCGGCGCTTCACTTCCCTTCGTTCCCATAATTTATTTCACTACTATAACTTTAACTGTATTTCATCGATTTGTGAATGAATACGTGAAATTTGCCCTTTCTGCGCTGAAGCGCGCATAACGGGAGAGCGGGAATATACAAAAAAATTGGCAACTCATAATAACCGAGAATAAAACCACCAATCTACGATTATAATAAATTTTAACTTATCTTTATGTTTATTTTAAGTTTATTTGTAGTTTTAAGAAAATCCTGTTAGAATTGGAGATGAGGTGATTGTATATGTTCAATCTTGCCGAAAAGGAAGTTGCCATTTCGGAAGCCGTCACGATTTCCGAATTGATCAAAAATTATCTTCCGGAGAGCGATACCGATAAGCTGCCAGCTTTAATCAAAGCTATCGCCAATTACATTGAAAAGACATCGATTCAGAATCCTGTTACATTACTTCAAGAAGTGCAGCAATCGTTGTCGGAGCCTCACCGTGCGCTTCAGCGCCTATTGATTCATATGGTCACCGTCGGCACTTCCGAGGATGTTCTGTCGGTCAAGATGTATACGACCGGCGACGTCGCCCGTTTTTTCGGGGTTAGCGTTGCAACCGTCAATAATTGGATCAATCAAGGGCGATTCCAAGGGGTAGTGAAAGGTGAGCGTTTCAAGCAGGCGCGCATCCCTGAAAATGCCGTCTACGTTGCCCCTACCGGAGTCAAAACGACGATCTCCGAAGCAGCACAACGCTATGAAGAAGAACAGGTGCGTTTGGGCAGAAACAAACCTGTGACGACAGTCGAAGAGCTCGCTGAACTCGTCAACGCCGTCGTTTACTTTGAAAACAAGTATGGAGGGACGCTCGAAACTACGCTCGGCCAACGATCCGATCTGACGCCCGCAGAAAAACGGGATGCCGAGCAGTGGGCCGGCCTGCTCCGGTCCATTGAAAGGCGGAATGCGTAAACATGCTATCCAGCAACGCCCGGCCTCCTTCCAGCATTGCACAGTTGGAAAAGGACTTTGCCGCGATCATCATGAATTCACGAGACGGTGATGGCAGCGGGTTGACCACATCGCGAACGGTTACCCGCCATACCTTCACATTTATTGATGGCTCGCGGCTTTATATTACGGAAGAACTTAGCGGCGGAATCATTGACGTTTCCTATTACAATTGGGTGGATCAAGATGGCGAGGACATCCTGAAATTCCACAGCGATCCGCATGAGAGGGACAACCGCTATCAGACGGCAACAGAACCGCATCACGTCCATCCTCCCGAGGGCGCAAGATTAACCAACCGAACCCGCTACCCCAATTTTCATCACCAGGAACTACATACGATCATGGAACACATCTTTTTTTTCTCTTATTGCTGCCAAAAAAATTAGGATGAAAGCGAATTCGAACTTGCTGCTTCAAGTTTCAGCCCTAACGGCTCAGCCCGGACCGCGCTCCGCCATCTGGCGGCAGAGCGGCTATCGTGCAAAAAGCCCGATGCCGGGAATCGTTCCCGCCATCGGGCCAAACAGCCGACGCCTGTTATTTCAAGCCTTCGCTTACTTCCTTCACCATCTCCGCGACGGACACCAGACCGCCGCCCGACAAGTACCAATAGTTCGGGTCAAGATAGACGATTTGCCCTTCCTTGTAAGCCTTCGTATTTTTGACAAGCTCGTTCTCAACCAGCTGCTTGGCTGACGATTCGCCCGCTACAGCCGCCCCGCGGTCAATGACGAACAAATAATCGGGGTCCTTCTCCACGATATATTCGAACGAGATGCTTTGTCCGTGCGTCGACACTTCGATGTTCTCGTCGACTGCCGGAATGCCGAATACGTCATGAATGAGGCCGAAACGGGATTTCGGACCGTATGCGCTGATGTTGCCTTCATTGGCCAGAATGATCAGCCCGTTTTTGCCGCCGGCTGTCGCCTTTTCGTTCAACGCCTGAATTTCACTGTCGATATGGGCCAGCTCCGCTTCCACTTCCGCCTCTTTGCCGAAAATTTGGCCGACTTTTTCCATGTTGGCTTTAAACGAATCCATATACGCGTTCGTGTCGACACCGAGGAATACCGTTGGCGCAATTTTGTTCAATTCCTCGTAAGCTTCGCTTTGACGGCCGGAAATAATGATGAGATCGGGATCGATTTCGGCGATTTTCTCGAAGTCGGGCTCTTTCAGGCTGCCGACATTGACATATTTCGAATCTTCAAACTTCGACAGATATGGCGGGATGTTCGCTTGCGGCACGCCCGTCACTTCGACGCCGAGCTTGTCGAGCGAATCCAGAATGCCGAAGTCGAAGACGACGACCTTCTCCGGATTTTTTTCCACAGTCGCTTCGCCGAGCTGATGCGTGATCTTCAGCGTTTCGGACTCGCCGCCCGCCGCATCCGCGCTTCCATCCGTCTGCCCGGTATTCGCGTTTTCTTCCGACTTCTGAACATTCGCGCTGTCTTCCGTCTGTCCGGCCGTCGTATTCGAGCTTGCGGGCGCCTCTTCTTTAGCTCCGCATGCGGCTACCACAACTGCAAAGACGACAAATAGCAAGACCATTGACCATTTTTTCCTCATGTCCATCCACTCCTCGTATAGTATGTTT
>NZ_JBCNFP010000151.1:0-6191 GCF_050481165.1 Paenibacillus cisolokensis | reverse complement strand
TTACGTTCATCATAGCTAGAAAGATACTGGAGGCTCATATATCCGATAATGCCGCTTGCCACTAGCGTTTTGTCGGGGTGTTGTACGCTATGCTCCTCGGAAAATCGCCAGACGATACTCAAACGATACTAGAAAAGATAGCTGTCACGGCTAAGTTGAACTCGTCTTGAGATTTCCCGGCCTTGACCGGCTTCCGTTCATGCCGAATTGACGACGGTTATACTATTGCTTTCGATAAGGCGCCACCCGTCTCCCGAGCGTAAGACCTGCCCATACTAAAAAGAGGATGAGAGGGAGCTCGGCAGCCACGTATATCCCGACCGTTATAATGTCTATCGTCTCCGCGTCGTAAAAGCGGTACAATGCATACGCTGTAAAAGGGATTTCGACAAGCCCGGCGGTGATGAAGCCCGGCGTGTATGTTTTTAGCATGACGGTATAGCCGACATGTTTGATCCCGTCGAGGAAGAGGATGGCGATTATTCCGACGAATAAAGGGTGCAGCTTGCCGCTGTTTTCGAAATCGCCGGCAGCGAAGCATGTTGCCAGAAAAAGTAACGATCCGAGCAGCAGCACTGCGACCGTAAACTGGAACGTGATATTTTTCTCCCAATTGTATATGCGATTTTCCGCGATCCGAGGCTGATCTTTATGCTTTCGCAGCCATTTTTCCATTGTGATGATCTCTTCTCCGTCATGGATGAAAAAAGCAGCCGGGAGCAGCCATACCAGCTCTTCCAAACGAATCAGTTCATTGAAGTACGACAACACTATCGCCTCTCCTTACGCTCCGGTTAAACCGGCAATTCTCCATTTACTATAATATTTTTCGGACATCAATGCGGGAATATGAATCTTGATTTTTTTTGTGTTTGTAAAGTTATTTTCAATCGAATCACTTGATCCTTGCACTACGTCGGGGTGTAAAATATTTAACATACCATAAAAACAATTTTCGTGGTGAAAAGGAAGTCTGGTCATAATGAGCGGCAAAGTTGCAGTATTGAACTTTGATCAAACGTTATGTTCGCAGCCTCATTTTCTTCAGCCTGCTTTTGAGTGGATTGAACTGTCGGATATAGGGCAGACCAACGGATATTGTTCGAAGGATTCGCTCCGGGAAATTGGCAGCAGATTGCAAAAACGCCGGAATAGAGGCGTTACGCTGATCGGAAGAGGAAATTATCACTATGTAAGCTACCTGCTGACGTCCGAGCTGTCCGTACCTTTTACCCTTGTGCTGTTTGATTATCATTCAGATATGATGGAGACGCCGGACGACATGCATATTTCTTGCGGTTCGTGGGTGCTCGAAGCGATCAGGAGGCTTCCTCACCTGCGCAAAGTGTTGTTGATCGGTGTAAGCGAGGCCGGTTTGAAGCAAATGCCAGGGGATGTTCGGGCCAAAGTATTGGCGTATCCGAACGATAACGTCAATGAATCGGAATCCGGCATCCGCTCGTTGGTGTCGAATATTCCGACCGATACGGTGTATATCAGCATCGATAAAGATGTGCTGAATCCGGGCGAGGCGGTCACAGACTGGGAGCAAGGCCGGTTTTCGTTGCGATTTATGGTCCGCATTCTCGAAGCCATTGCCAAGGCGAAAAGGGTCGCCGGGGTCGATATATGCGGCGAGTATCCGATAACGCCGGCGCATATTTATCGCAATGAAATGCGGCAAGCGTCGCGAATCAACGAACAGGCCAACCGGTACCTTGCAGAGCGGGCCGTTCAGTGGATGAGCGAAACCGTGCCTTCCGGACATACGGTCCATCGGTCCGCCGGTTAAATTGTGAATGGTAAATGACGAATTCAAAATGATAAAATCACATTAAATGACGCGAAATGACGCGATAGAGGAGATTCGACATCCATGGCCCCGTTAAAGGAAGAGCAGTTGGAGCAAATTCGCAGCCAAAGGAAATTTCAAATCATGATGGCCGCTTTGAAGGTATTCGCCGAAAACGGCATCAGGCTGACGAAAATCAACATGATCGCGGCCGAAGCGGGAATCAGCCACGGCCTGCTGTATCACTATTTCAAATCCAAAGAAGAAGTGCTGTATGAAAGCCTTCAATGGGCGATAAGCGGATCGGGCGAACTGTTTCAGGAAATTGCAGAGATGCAGTCGGGCCCCGTCGAGAAGATCAAACATCTTGTCAAAACTGCGTTTACGGAAGGAAACAGTGATGTATTCCGGGTAATCCACCATTTGCGGCGAACGAATCACGACGTCCCCGAGCATATCGCGGCGCTGATCGAGCGCTCATCGAAGGAATACATCACCTTTCTCCTTCCCTTGTTTATCGAAGGGCAGCGCACCGGGGATATTGTTCAAACCGACCCGCAGGAGCTGCTGGAGATGTTTTTAACCGTCATAACGGGGTTGATGATGGAAGGGGATCTGGAATGGTGGGGCCGGGATATCGACCGTAAAATCGATCTGCTGATGAGAATGATTACGGCGCGGTAGCTCTGCCGCTGGCCGGTTTTTCAAAAAACCATTGACAAAAGCCGTAAATCATAATAGTCTTTTTTTTGACTGAACAAGTCAATCAAAAAACTTGTCTGTCTTTCGTGGCTTCGTGTCAAGTTGAGGAGGGGTACGAGTTGGGAGAAGTGATGATTTCCGTCCGGGAGCTCAGGAAAGCTTATGGGGATCGGACCATTCTCGACGGGCTTTCTTTCGAGGTGGAGTGCGGAACGATATTTGCATTGCTCGGGGAAAATGGCGCCGGCAAGACGACAACCGTCCGTATTTTGTCGACCCTGATCCAACCGGATGCCGGGAAGGCGACGATCGCAGGACACGATTGTATCAAGGACGCGGCCGCAATCCGCAAAATAATCAGCTTGACAGGGCAATATACCACGGTTGACGAGCAGCTCACCGGGGAAGAAAATTTGCGGATGATGGGACGGCTCAGCCGTCTGGATCGCCATACAATCAAGAAGCGGACGGCGGAGCTGCTGCAGCAATTCGATCTGGAGGAGGCGGCCGGACGGCAGGTCAAGACCTATTCGGGAGGCATGCGCCGAAGGCTTGACATCGCCGTCAGCTTGCTCGCTTCGCCGTCCATTATTTTTCTGGACGAACCGACGACAGGTTTGGACCCGCGCAGCCGGATGCGCCTGTGGGACACGATCCGCCAGCTTGCGCAAAGCGGCACGACCATCCTGTTGACGACGCAATATTTGGAGGAAGCGGATAAGCTTGCGGACCGAATCGCGGTCATGAACGGAGGAGGGATTGTCGCGGAAGGAACGGCCGAGGAGCTGAAACGGATCGTCGGCAGCGAATGGATCGAGCTGATTTTCCGCCATCGGGACGATCTGGCGAAAGCCCGGGCGTTGGTAAACGGTCAACCGGACGAAACCCGCAATACGATTGCCGTTCCTTCCGACGGTTCCGCGGAAAGCTTGAGGCGGTTGCTCAACGGACTGCATGAACGGGGAATCGAACCGGCATCCGTTCAATTGCGGAAGCCGACGCTGGATGACGTCTTTATACAAATGACAGGACGACAAAAGGAGGCGGTGAGCGTCTGATGGAGAAATCCCGGTTATTGTGGGCCGCAAGCGATAGTTGGGTGATGCTGCAACGCAATATAAAGCATTTGGTACGGAATCCGGAATCTTTGTTTATCAACATTTTTTTGCCTGTCGTGCTGATGCTGATGTTCGTCTATGTATTCGGAGGGGCGATCCAAACGGACACTGCGTACGTCAATTACATCGTCCCGGGCATTATTATTTTTTGCGTCGGTTACGGCAGTTCGATGACGGCGGTAAGCGTCAGTCAGGATCGGCTCGGCGGTTTGTTCGAACGGTTGCGAAGCATGCCCGTTCACCCTTCCTCGTTTATGCTGGGCCATGTGATCGGCAGCTTCGTCCGGAATGCGATCAGCGCGGCCTTGGTGTTCGTCGTCGCCTTTCTGCTCGGATTCAGACCCGAGGCCGGCTGGCTGGATTGGCTTGGCGTCGTATTGCTGCTCAGTTTGTTTATTTTATCGGTTTGCTGGCTGGCCGTCGTCTTCGGGCTGCTGGCCAAAAGCGTCGAAACCGCCAGCGCCTTCACCTTTATCGTCATGTTCATGCCTTATGTCAGCAGCGCGTTCGTTCCGACCGACACGATGCCGTCATGGCTGCGCGCGTATGCCGATTATCAACCGTTTACCCCGCTTATCGAAACGTTGCGAGGTCTGCTTCTCGATACGGATATCGGCCGTCAATCCTGGATTGCCGTCGTTTGGTTCGGCGGTCTGCTGTTCGTTTCTTATATCGCTGCCATGATCCTGTTCAGAAGGAAAGGATAGACGCGGAATGCAGCCGGACTGGCTGCATTCCGCATTATTTTTGCGATGCTTTGTCGGGCAAAAGGTAGGGCAGGATGAGCAAAGCCGCAGCAAGCAGCAATGCCGTAGGGATGCTACATGGATGCTCTAGGAATGCCGTAGGAATGCTGTAGAGATGCTGCATGGATGCCCTAGGGATGCTGTTTCTTGATTGAGACTAGAGAAGCCGTCGGTGGCGAAAATGATCGGAACGCTTGTATAAGTTGTACGTTGTACAACTAAATATCCGAAAACGGGGCGCTCCGGCGGAAATAGTTGTAGATCGTACAACTAAAGCGGCCGGGATGCGACTCTTGGAGGCATTTAGAGCAGTTTTATTGCACATGATGCAATAAAACCGCCGGAAACGGACGCGAAAGCGCCCTTCCATTGCATGAAGTGCAATGAAAGGGCAGCGTGAGCGCGGCGAATGGAGCGATGGCAGCATGAGTACGGCGAAATGGTGCAATAGAAGGCCAGTATGCAAGCGGCGAAATGGTGCAATAGGAGCGTGCAATCGGCTGAAATGGAGCAATGGCAGTGTAAAAGCGACGAAGTGGAGCGAAAGCAGCATGCGAGCGACGAAGTGGAACGACGGCGGCATGGAAGCGATGAATGGAGCGATGGCAGTGTAAAAGCGACGAAGTGGAGCGAAAGCAGCATGCAGCATTGAAATGGAGCAATGACAGCATGTATGCGGCGAAATGGAGCAGTGGCAGCATGCGAGCGGCGAAATGATGCGCAGTTCTGGATAATGGGCGGGCATCGAATCGGCAACTGCCAGGAAGGCCCGGAAAGCCCGGAAAGTCTTGGCCGGCCCTGAATAAAGCCATGGCATTTAGGTGCAACATTTGCCGCAGTTGTCAAGTCTAATAGATCGGAGAAAATGAAAAATGAAACGCGGAGGATGAGTTGCGATGAAAAAGAAGCTGTCGCTCGTACTGTCGGGAACGATTCTGGCGATTGCACTCGTTTCGGGAGCCGCGGCTGCCTCGGGGCCGATAAAGCTGTTCGTGAACGGTAAGGAAATCCGAAGCGATGTCGCACCTGTGGTCGAGAAAGGACGCGTCCTTGTCCCGATTCGCTGGGTCGCCGAAGCGCTTGGCGCCGATGTGAAATGGGACAAAAACAGCCAAAGCGTCCGGATCGAAGATCAGGGCGGGCAATCGGCCAGCCAGCGTCTTGAGTTGATAGAACGGTTCTATGCGCCGGAATCGGCCAAGGAGGCGGCGGAGACGTGGGCGGAAGCCGTCAAGCAGCGGAACGGCGCAGTGCAGTATTCGTTGCTGTCCTCCGAAGCGCAGAAGGCGACGATCGACGAGTTCGAGCAATGGAACTGGGTGCCCGGCGTATCGAGCCCCTGGACCGACAAGTATACCGTCTCGCTCCTCAGCTCGAACAACAAGGACCGTTACGTCTATACGGTCGAGTTTCAAATGAAGACGTCGACCGGCGATGCGGGCAAAGGCAATGTCGAAGTTACGGTCGTCTATAAGGATGACAGATGGGTCATTACGGACATTGAGCCGGATCCCGATGCCAAATCGCTGCCGGATCTCGTTCTGCCGTAAGGCGGCTGGTCGGCGGGGCATGCGGACTTCGAAGGTTGCTGTAGCCGGAGTGAATGAAGCGACGCTGTTTCGCCTGTAATCACGACACCGTGTACCGCAACCGTCAATCATTCAGATTCGCTGAAGGAAGGAGCCGTTATACCGGGTTTCGGGAAAAGGAGAAGGGAGAAAAGGAGAAGGGAGAAAAGGAGAAGGGAGAAGAGGGAAGGTAGAGGGTAGAAGAGGGGAAGGTAGAAGATAGAAGGTAGAAGATAGAAGATAGAAGATAGACCCCCATGCCGCT
>NZ_JBCNFP010000150.1:0-1024 GCF_050481165.1 Paenibacillus cisolokensis | reverse complement strand
CCTGAATTTCGAAAGTACAGCTCCTTGGAAACGTGAAAAGGGCTCCAAATCTTTGGTAGAATGGTGTTTGTCGAAACAACATCACCCAAAGAGAGGAGCACCCTTAAGGTGAAGTCTACCACACCCGTTAGCAAAATCAAGAGCGAATTTTCCCTGCAAAACGCAACGAGCTTCGGAGGCATCAAAGTCTTCTTGGCCTTTCTCGAAAAAATCAAGCTTGCCGAGGCGATGCGCAGCCTCCCCGGCGGCAAAGCCCACAACTCGATTTTCCCTATCCATCATATCCTGCTTTATCTCATTGTAGGTTGGATGCTCGGCTGCGAACGGATTTTTCATTTTCGTAAATTGCGACACGACGCGTTACTCATTCGTTTCCTGGGCGGGCGTTGCCCACATCATAGCCTGTTGTATAAGGAGCTTGGACGGCTTGGCCGGTCGTGTCCGCAGTTGCCGACTGAACTGCGGATACTGAATCAGGAGATCATCCGCCCATGCTTGCCCTGTGACATCATTCTCGATCTGGACTCCACGGTGGAGACCGTATATGGCGATCAGGAAGGTGCGGCCAAAGGGACAAACCCGCACAAGCCAGGGAGAAAAAGCTACCATCCTTTGCTGGCTTTCGAAGGACAAACTCGTTTAAATCTGAACGCCGCACTCCGCTCGGGTAACACGCACTCTTCCACCGATTCCGCGGGCTTTCTGCATCAAACCTTCGATCTCCTCGGCGAGCGCAAGGTGAAGTATGCCCGATTTGACAAAGGCTTTGGCGGTGAAGACTTCTACAGCCTTTGGGAAAGCAAAGGAATCGGCTATGTCGGCAAGCTCAAATGGACACAGCGGCTGGAAAAAGAAGTTCAGGCCTGCCGCTATTGGACGCGCTATGTTGACGAAGACTGGATCATCGAAGGCATTACCTTGATCTATAAAGCGACGTCCTGGAAGAAGCCGCGGCGCGTGGCGATTATTCGCAAAGCGCAGGTGTTTGATGACGGACAAGGCCGGATCGTGTTCGATACAGACT
>NZ_JBCNFP010000149.1:0-2732 GCF_050481165.1 Paenibacillus cisolokensis | reverse complement strand
ACAAACTTCTTGACACTACCCATTGGCGGGTCAATGTTGTATAATGTACAAAATTTCGGTCGATTTTCCTCGAATTGAATCCGATCCCCCCTGAATTATTGCACGAAATACAACAATCCGTCCCTTTTTTGTCGAAAGATGGGGAAATGCTGTATTTTCTGCAGGATTCATCACCCACCGTGCGAACGCTCGCCGTCGAGCAAGTCAATATGCTTTCGGGTCCAGGCACTGACTGCACAACAAATCCTATTTGGCGACTATGCAAGCGCTTTTATAAGTGATAACATAGTCATGACGATCGTAATTTCTTCAAGATGAAACGGGTGGATTTATGCTGAAGTTTCTACTCAAGGTTTTAAAGAGTAGCCGATTCAAAGATCTATATGTCCGATTATTGGTGGTGTTGTGCGTCACCGCCTTTTTGCCGTTGGCATATATCATGCTGCAAAACAGTGTTTACAATGAGAATATAAAGAAAAAGAATTTTAATATCCAAGTTTCCCAAGAGATGGAACCGAGTAAACGAATGATCGATCATTTATTATCGGATTTTGAATCCAAAACGATTCAGTTTACCAACAGCAGATCGGTAATCAATGTGCTTGATAAGAAAAGATTGACGGAAGACTTGCCGGACTTCATCAGTTTGAAGAATGAACTGAATAGTTTTTCGGATTCTTTATGCTGTATAGACAGTATCAGTATTCTTTTGCCCGATGAAGGATTGACCAAATCGGTCGCGAAAGGTACGATGGCTGTTCGTCCGATTGCCATCGAGTATTGGAGCATGCTGGCTGGTTCCATAAAAACGGAAGGGAATTGGCAGATTCATGACAGAACCTTGTTCCCAATACCAAATGACGCAGAGGAAGAGGACAAGAAGCTGATCTCGTTAATTAGGCCGGTGCCTGCTGTCGGCAACGAACCGCAAGCGCTGGTCATTGTCAATTTGGATCCCAAGGCGTTGTTTACCAGCGCGATTCATATGATCCCGGGAAAAGAGCTGTGGGTTTTAAGTCCCGAGGGAAAAGGCGCGTTTGAAAGCTTAACAGGCACGATGATCGATGAAAATCAATTGCACACCGTGTATAACCCGTTGTTGGACTCTCCTGATTTTGCGATGGCTTCGTTTCACGACAAAGATTACTTCGCCCAATTGAAAGGGTCGGAACGTACTTTATGGAATTATGTTTATTTGATCCCGGCCGAACAGATTGAAACGTCGAACCCGAAGCAAGCGATATGGCTTGCCGTTATTGTCCTGGTCCTCGTTACTTATATTGTTATGGAAATCCGAAGAATTTATCGGCCTATAAAAAAAATCACAGCCATATTTAACCAAAACAAAGAAATGGTTGCTTTTCCGGACGGGGACCATAATGAGTTTTCTTATCTGGTCTCCGCTGTTACTTCTATCATGGACAAAGAGATCGTTTTGGAAGGAAGGCTGAAGACCAACCTTTCCATCATCCGCCAAAAAATATGGAGAGACATGCTGGAAGGGTCCTCAGGGGATCATCAAAAAAGAGCGGAAATGCTGAAGGAACATGGAATCGATCTATTTCCGCACGGTTTTTTGGTGAGTGTCATCCGAATTAATGATTACATCGAATTCAAATCGAAATATAGCCGATCCGATCAGACCCTTCGGTACTAAAAATTCGCCGACGGACTTCGTCGAATGATCAGGATAGCATTGCGAGGTGATAGATGATGATCGATAGGCAATTTTGGCAAGGAAAACGTGTATTTGTGACCGGGCATACCGGATTTAAGGGCTCTTGGCTCAGCTTATGGCTCCATTCGTTAGGCGCCGTACTGACAGGTTATTCGCTTGCTCCGCCGACCCGCCCCAGTCTGTTTGAGGCCGGTCGGGTGGGCGGCTGTACGCGAACCGTTACAGGGGATGTTCGGCAGCTCGAACGCCTTGTGCGGACGATGGACGATGCGGACCCGGACATCGTGATCCATATGGCTGCCCAACCGCTGGTCAGAACGGGCTACCGGATGCCGGTGCAGACGTACGAAACGAATGTCATGGGGACAGTCCATCTGTTCGAAGCGGTGCGGATTGTTGCCAATGGGAAGCGGCGAATCAAGGCCGTCGTCAATGTGACGACCGACAAATGCTACGAGAACCAAGAATGGCCGTGGGGGTACAGGGAGAACGATACGCTGGGCGGGCACGACCCGTATTCCAGCAGCAAGGCATGCTCCGAGCTGATTACAGCCTGTTACCGCAGCTCCTATTTTCCCCCGGCGGCACATGCCTCCCACGGCGTCGCCGTCGCCTCGGCAAGGGCGGGCAACGTGATTGGGGGCGGCGACTGGTCAGCGGACCGGCTGCTCCCCGATTGCTTTCGCGCACTGGCAAGCGGCGAGCCCATCGAGCTCCGCAATCCCGGGTCCACCAGGCCGTGGCAGCATGTGCTGGAGCCGCTCGCCGGATATTTGCTGCTGGCGCAGCGGCTCTACGTGGAAGGCCCCGCGTATTCGGGCGGCTGGAATTTCGGCCCCGACGATCAGGACGTCCAGCCGGTCGAAAGCGTCGTGCGCAAGGTGTGCGACCTGTGGGGGGCCGACGCCGCTTACTCTATTCAGCCGGGGGAGCATCCGCACGAAGCGCGTGCGCTCAAGCTGGACTGCTCCAAGGCGAAAAGCGGCCTCGGCTGGTCCCCAAGGTGGCGCTTGGATCAGGCGATCCGCAAGACGTTAGTGTAAAATCTCCGTGG
>NZ_JBCNFP010000148.1:0-1431 GCF_050481165.1 Paenibacillus cisolokensis | reverse complement strand
CGCATCCGGTAGGCTTTGGCGTGGAATGGCAGGATCGACCGTTTACCACGGCGGATGTGATCCGCTGCCACGAGAACGCCTTTGAATTTTTCGGCGGCATGACTCGCGAGATCGTCTATGACCAGGATCATCTTCTGCTTGTAAGCGAAAACCACGGCGATCTGATTCTGACGGCCGAATTTGCCGCCTACGTCCGGCAGCGCAGATTTCAGATTCGCATGTGCCGCAAGCAAGATCCGGAAAGCAAGGGGCGGGTGGAAAACGTCGTCGGTTTCGTCAAACGCAACTTTGCGCGCCATCGGACGTTTACCCACATCGACCGGTGGAACGAAGACTGTTTGGCTTGGTTGAACCGAACCGGAAACGGGCGGATGCATCACACGACCAAAAAAATACCGGCGGACGTGTTCGCCGAAGAGCGGCGCCATCTCCTGCCGGTTCCCGAAAAAATACAAACCAATTCTGCACCCAGTATAACAAGACGGGTGCGAAAAGACAATACGATTGTCTTTCAGGGGAACCGGTACTCGCTGCCGCTTGGCACCTACACCGGCACGGACACGTCTGTGGAGATTCGCGTGACGCCGGACAAGCAGTTGGTGGCGTTCGATCCGGCAACCGGCGAGGAACTGGCCCGCCATCCGCTGCATGCGGGTAAAGGCAAACTCATCAAAAACACCAACCATGCCCGGGATCGTTCCAAAGGGATTGGCGCCTATATGGAACACGTGGCCGCCCGCTTTCCAGAACCGGCGCAAGCCCGATCCTATCTGGCGGTTATCCGGGAACAAAAACCGCGTTACATTCGGGACCAGTTGCAATGGATCGATCGACACGCCAAAGACGCGGATCCGGATGTGCTGGCGCAAGCGTTGGCCTATTGTCTGAAACATCGACTCTACCAGGCCACGGATTTCGTGGATGCCCTGCACTATTACGCGGCTCTGAAATCGGCCGCGGCACCAGCCGTTCCGACCGATGTCCGGTTGCTCAGCGAGCCGGAACGGCAGAAACTGAAGATGAAGCCGCAAGTTCGCCCGTTTGACGTATATCAAGCCATCCTGGAGGGAGCCCGATGAGTGAAGCGACGATGGAACTGAAGTCCGTATTCAGCGCGCTGCAGTTAACCGCCGCCGCTGGGGCGCTGGACGAACTCCTGATGGAAGCCGAAACCAGGCAGTGGAGTTACCGCCAGTGTTTGCAGCGCGTGCTTTCGTACGAGTTGAAAAAACGGGAAGAAAAGCAGTTTGCCCGTCGGTACAAACGCGCCGCGTTCCCGGAACTGAAAACGTTGGACGAATTTCGGGTCGACGAACAACCGTCCCTGGGACAACGTCAGTTGCAGCAACTTCGGGAACTGATGTGGCTGGAGCAGCATTATAACTTGCTCTTTCTGGGCCCGCCAGGCGTCGGGAATTATCGAAAGAATTT
>NZ_JBCNFP010000147.1:0-21981 GCF_050481165.1 Paenibacillus cisolokensis | reverse complement strand
TCCTAAGAAGCAAGGCAAAAAGGGTTGGACGCAGACATTCGCATCCGGTTTTCAGGGCGCAAGCCCGAGTGTTTGGTGACGATAGCGGAGGGGATCCACGCGTTCCCATCCCGAACACGACCGTTAAGCCCTCCAGCGCCGATGGTACTTGGACCGAAGGGTCCTGGGAGAGTAGGACGTTGCCAGGCACGAAGAACCCACCGTTGGATGCAACGGTGGGTTTTTTGTTGTTCGTTTAGCGGTATTATTATCCTTTGTTGGCTGCAACTCCTTCTCACAAACCGGGGACATTCCGTTCATAATACAAGTAATTCGAACCGGTAAGGGAGGGCGTGAAGATGGCCAAGAAACGGATGGCATTATCCAAATTGGTGTATAAGATTTCCGGTTTTATCGTTTTGCTTGCTATGATGGCACAATCTTCCGACGGATTTTACGCATCCGGACGTCCCGAATCGGCATTTTCCCTCTCTAATGATACCGGAAAGGAAACTGCAGAGGTAACCGGAAAGGCCGCGAATAACGAAGCGAACGCAAGCGAGAAGTTCCCCCGCAAACAGATGGCGGAACCGGTTCGCGGCATTTATATGTCCGGCTGGGTTGCGGGAAGCGTGAAAAGTAGGGATCGCCTGCTCCGGTTGATGGAAAGAACGGATTTAAACGCGGTCGTGATCGATGTCAAAAACGAATACGGAGCACTTACATACCGTTCGAAAATCGATGAAGTACGCAGTCTCGGAGCGGATCGGCAGCCGCTTATTTCCGACATTCGCCGGCTCCTGAAGGAGCTTCATGACCGAAAGCTGTATGTGATCGGCAGGGTCGTAGTATTCAAAGATCCCTATCTGGCCGCCAAAAAGCCGCAGTACGCCATTCGCCGGTCGAACGGAGAATTATGGCGCGACAGCCAGGGAAAAGTATGGATCGATCCGTTCGACAAATCGGTGTGGATCTACAATATTCGCATTGCCGAAGAGGCCGTCCGGCTCGGATTCGACGAAATTCAATTCGATTATGTCCGTTTTCCCGATGGTATCGGCGGGAATGCGGACGGTATCGTTTACCGGAATCCTGAAAGATGGACGCGGGAAGAGGCAATCGGACGTTTTCTCCGGGAGGCGAAACCTGTCATCCATCGGGCCGGCGGGCGGCTTTCGGCCGACGTATTCGGACTGGTTACAACGTCGGAGCACGACATGGGGATCGGCCAGACCTGGCGGAATATCGCCAGTTCGGTCGATGTCATCTCGCCGATGGTCTACCCTTCGCATTACTCCGAAGGCATATACGGCGTTCGTTATCCCGATCTGGAGCCATATACCATTATTAGCCGTGCGATGCGCGATGCGTCGTTGCGCAATCAGGCGTTAAAGCGGGAAGGGATACAGGGGGCGGATATCCGTCCATGGCTGCAAAGTTTTACCGCGACCTGGCTGCCGCAACATCAACACTATGATTTCCGCCAGCTGCGCGAGCAAATCCGGGCTCTGAAAGATCAAGGCATCGAGCAATTTTTGCTGTGGAGCCCAAATTGCAAATATGATTACCGTTCGTCAGCCGCATCCGAGACAGACGCGGAGAATCGGCTTTCCCATCCCATTTCGCTACCTTGACAGCCCAAATACCCCTTTGTTAATATTGCAATAATATCCGCGTAGAGGACTAAATAAAGGGAGGAACATACTTGTGTGGGAAACAAAATTCGCCAAGGAAGGACTAACGTTTGACGACGTGCTGCTCGTCCCCCGCAGATCAGAAGTATTGCCGCGCGAAGTCGACGTATCCGTGCAATTGAGCCCGAACGTGAAGCTCAATATTCCGCTGATCAGCGCAGGGATGGATACCGTTACGGAAGCGGCTTTGGCGATTGCAATTGCCCGGGAAGGCGGGATCGGCATCATCCATAAAAATATGTCGGTCGCCCAGCAAGCCGAGGAAGTGGATCGCGTTAAACGTTCGGAGAGCGGCGTTATTACGAACCCTTTCGCGCTTACACCCGATCATCATGTATACGATGCCGAGGAATTGATGGGTAAGTACCGGATCTCCGGGGTGCCGATCATTGATCAAGATCAGAAGCTTGTCGGCATTATCACGAACCGCGACTTGCGGTTTGTCCACGACTATTCGATCAAGATCAGCGAGGTGATGACCCGCGACAATCTGGTTACCGCTCCGGTAGGCACGACGCTGCAGGAAGCCGAAGTGCTGTTGCAGAAGCACAAGATTGAAAAACTCCCGCTGGTGGACGAATCGAACACGCTTAAAGGACTTATTACGATCAAGGATATCGAGAAAGCCATTCAGTTCCCGAACGCGGCAAAGGACAAGCAGGGCCGTCTTCTGTGCGGCGCTGCCATCGGCATATCGAAAGATACGTTCGAACGCGCAGAGGCGCTGGTCAATGCCGGCGTCGACGTGCTCGTCGTCGACTCGGCGCACGGTCATCACATTAATATTCTGGATACCGTACGCAAGCTTCGCGACAAATATCCGGACTTGACGATTGTCGCCGGCAACGTTGCGACAGGAGAGGCGACGCGCGATCTGATCGAAGCTGGCGCTTCCGTCGTCAAAGTCGGCATCGGTCCCGGCTCGATCTGCACGACGCGGGTGATTGCCGGCATCGGCGTGCCGCAAATTACCGCTATTTACGACTGCGCGACTGTGGCTCGGGAGTATAACATTCCGATTATCGCCGACGGAGGAATCAAGTATTCCGGCGACATTACGAAGGCGATCGCGGCCGGCGCGAGCTGCATTATGATCGGCAGCCTTTTCGCCGGAACGGAGGAAAGCCCGGGCGAATCGGAGATTTATCAGGGCCGGCGTTTTAAAGTCTATCGCGGCATGGGATCGCTCGGCGCGATGAAGGAAGGCAGCAAGGACCGCTACTTCCAGGAAAACGAGAGCAAGCTCGTACCCGAAGGGATCGAAGGACGCGTCGCTTACAAAGGTCCGCTCGCCGATACGATTCACCAGCTGATTGGCGGACTGCGCGCCGGAATGGGCTATTGCGGAACGCGCAACATTGAGGAACTGAAGAACGACACGACTTTTGTCCGCATTACCGGCGCAGGACTTCGCGAGAGCCATCCGCACGATGTGCAAATTACAAAAGAAGCCCCGAACTACTCGCTGTAATTTATTCCTTTACTCCTCATACGTTGAGAAGGCAGGAAGGGAAGAGCCGCAGACGAACGCGGCTCCCGCCTGCCGTTTTTATTTTGCCGATGCACTGCGGTTTTTTCATCGGGATAGTTGTGATACAATTAACAAGTATGAATTAAGGGAATGGGAAGAGGGGAGAAGAAGTTTGATTCGGAAATCGACGCCGATTCGGTGGAAATCGGCTGTTTCGGCTTTTTTGGCCATATGGTTGCTGTTTGTCGCATTGGGTTCTCACGCCGCTGTCGGGGCTGAGGCGAAACCGTCAATACCGATCGATCTGAAAGCGGACGCGGCCATTCTGATCGATGCCGATACCGGACAAGTATTGTACGAGCTGGATGCGGATACGCCGCGGCCGCCGGCCAGCATGACGAAGCTGATGACGGAATATATCGTACTGGAAGAAATATCGAATAACCGTCTGTCATGGGATCAGACCGTAACGACGACCAAGGAAGCGGCTTCCACGCCGAAGGACGGATCGCAGATTTATTTGGCCGAAGGGGACAAGCATACGGTCGAAGAGTTGTACATTGCGATGGCCGTCGGCTCCGCGAACGATGCGACGGTTGCGCTGGCGTCCCATATCAGCGGCTCCGAACAAGCTTTTGCCGAGAAGATGAACGAGACGGCCAAAGCACTCGGGCTCGAGAGCGCCCATTTTACAAGCGCGACGGGTCTTGCCGAGACGACGGTTATTTCGGCCAGAGATATGGCCAAGCTTGCCCAAATTATACTGAAGAAGCATCCTGAGTTTCTGAAATATTCCAGCATTCCTTCTTATAAGTTTCGCGAGCGGGACCAGAATCCGATGGTCAATTACAACTGGATGCTCGGTGCGAACAAGGATACCCCGTCGTTCAAACCATACGCGTACGAAGGCGTCGACGGCATGAAAACCGGTTATATCTCCGCGGCCGGATACACCTTTACCGGTACCGTCAAGCGCGGCGATATCCGTTTGATCAGCGTGGTCATGGGTACGGCCTCCAAAGGCGCGCGTTTCATCGAAACGGCGAAGCTGTACGACTATGCTTTCAACAACCTGGAGAAGAAAACGGCCGTGAAGGCCAACTCGGTTGTAGAATCGCTCGAGTCCATCAACATTAAAAAGGGCGTATCCAAAAAGGTTCCGGTCGTTACGGGCTCCGATATCAGCCTCCTCGTTCCTAAAGGCGCCGAGCCCAAAGTGGAACTGGTATCGAAAAATGTACCGGCAGACAATGAATTGGTTGCGCCAATCGAAAAAGGCCAGAAAATCGGTACCGTTACGTTCGAATACAAAGATCCGAATTCAGGAGCAACGCTGCAGCGTACGGTCGATTTGGTCGCGGCGGAGGAAGTGAAGAAGGCAAGCTGGTGGCGGCTGTTGTTCCGCGGCATCGGCGATTTCTTTGTCGGATTGTTCAACGGTATCGCCAACCTGTTTTAACATATGAGCCGGCATGTGGCGCGGCAGGAAGTTTCTTCGAAATAGCTGCATCTTGTCGGACACACGGGTATATTGTACAATAGATGGTTAGAATCCGCTTTCGGAAATTCGGGAAAATAAGCGAAACTTAGGAGGCTTGTCAGATGGAAACAGGAACTTCCCGCGTCAAGCGCGGCATGGCAGAAATGCAAAAAGGCGGCGTCATTATGGACGTGATGAACGCCGAGCAGGCTAAAATTGCAGAGGCCGCCGGAGCGACCGCAGTTATGGCACTCGAGCGCGTGCCTTCCGATATTCGGGCGGCCGGAGGCGTAGCCCGTATGGCCGATCCGACGATCATCGAAGAGGTCATGAAAGCCGTCTCGATTCCGGTAATGGCGAAGGCGCGGATTGGCCATTACGTGGAGGCGAAAGTGCTGGAGGCATTGGGTGTCGATTACATTGACGAGAGCGAAGTTCTGACGCCTGCGGACGAAGTGTTCCATATCGACAAGAACGAATTTACCGTCCCGTTCGTATGCGGCGCCAAAGATTTGGGCGAAGCTCTTCGCCGCATTCAGGAAGGCGCCTCGATGCTGCGGACGAAGGGCGAGCCGGGAACCGGGAACATCGTCGAAGCCGTGCGTCATATGCGTCTGATCATGAGCCAGATTCGCAAAGTTCAGAATATGTCGAAAGACGAGCTGTATGCCGAGGCGAAAAATCTTGGCGTGCCGTACGACTTGCTGCTCGGCGTCCATGAAACCGGCAAGCTGCCGGTCGTCAATTTCGCCGCCGGCGGCGTCGCTACCCCGGCTGACGCGGCGCTGATGATGCATTTGGGCGCTGACGGCGTCTTCGTCGGTTCCGGCATTTTCAAATCCGAAAATCCGGAGAAGTTCGCGCGCGCGATTGTGGAAGCGACGACGCATTACGAAGACTATAACCTGATTGCGAAAGTTTCGAAAAATCTCGGTACTCCGATGAAAGGCATTGAAATTTCGAAGCTGACTGCCGGCGAAAGGATGCAAGATCGCGGCTGGTAAGAAGCGCATCTCATCTTGCACGGTCCGGCAACGGAGAAGGAAGGCGTAGAGTGACATGAAAATTGGCGTACTTGCGCTGCAAGGCGCAGTGGCGGAACATATTCGCAGTTTGGAGGCGGCGGGGGCAACCGCCGTTTCCATCAAGCGGACGGAGCAGCTCGCCGAGCTTGACGGTCTCGTCATTCCCGGCGGCGAAAGCACGACGATCGGCAAGCTGATGCGCAAATACGGATTCATCGAAGCGATCCGGGAATTTGCAGCCGAAGGCAAGCCGATATTCGGCACTTGCGCCGGTCTGATCGTGCTGGCCAAACGGATTGAAGGACAGGACGAGGCGCATCTGCAGCTGATGGACATGACCGTTGCCCGCAACGCCTTCGGGCGCCAGCGGGAAAGCTTCGAAACCGATCTGGTCGTCAAAGGCGTCGATGAGCCGGTACGGGCTGTCTTTATCCGGGCTCCGCTGATCAAGTCGGTTGGAGCCGGCGTTGAGGTGCTGAGCACGTATCGCGACGAGATTGTAGTGGCTCGCCAAGGCAATCTGCTTGCCTGTTCGTTCCATCCCGAGCTGACGGAAGATTTCCGGATGCATGCCTATTTGCTGCAAATGGCCGAAGAAGCTGCGTCCTTGCGGGCTTCCGCAGAGAGGAGCAACAGCAGTGTTTGATATTAAAAGATTGCGCAATGATTTTGCGAAGGTCGAAGAAGCGCTCCGTCATCGCGGCAAGTCGGCCGAGCTGGTGGCGGAATTTCCAGCTTTGGACGGCAAACGGCGGGAGCTGCTCCAGGAAACCGAACAGTTGAAAAATCGGCGCAATACGGTTTCCCAGGAAGTGGCCAAGCTGAAGAAGGCCGGTGGCGACGCCAGCTCGCTCATCGCGGAAATGCGAGATGTGGGCGACCGCATCAAGGCGCTCGACGATGAGCTGCGAGCCGTCGAATCGGCGATCGAACAGCTGATGCTGGCTATTCCGAACGTACCCCACGAAAGCGTACCGGTAGGCGCGTCGGAAGAGGACAATGTAGAGATTCGTCGAGTCGGCGAGCCGAGGACGTTCGATTTCGAACCGAAGGCGCATTGGGATCTGGCCCAGGCGCTTGGTCTTCTTGATTTTGAACGGGCAGCCAAAGTGACGGGCTCGCGTTTCGTTTTTTATCGCGGGCTCGGAGCCAGACTGGAACGGGCGCTCATCAACTTTATGATGGATTTGCACAGCGACGAGCATGGATATGAAGAATTTCTGCCGCCGTATCTGGTCAATCGCGACAGTCTGATCGGCACGGGGCAACTGCCGAAATTTGAAGAGGATCTGTTCAAAGTGGCGGACTCCGATTACTATCTTATTCCGACGGCAGAGGTACCGGTGACAAACGTACTGCGTGATGAAATCCTCGATGCGGGTGATCTGCCCCGTTATTTCGTCGCATACAGCGCCTGCTTCCGTTCCGAGGCAGGAGCTGCGGGCCGCGATACGCGGGGGCTGATTCGGCAGCACCAATTCAACAAGGTCGAGCTTGTGAAGATCGTCGCCCCCGAACATTCTTATGACGAGCTCGAAACGTTGACGCAGAATGCCGAAAAGGTGCTGCAACTGCTCGAGCTGCCGTATCGCGTATTGACGCTTTGTACCGGCGATATGGGCTTCGCATCGGCGAAAACATACGATCTTGAGGTATGGCTGCCGAGCGCGGGAACGTACCGTGAAATATCGTCTTGCTCCAATTTCGAGGATTTTCAGGCCCGCAGGGCGAATATCCGGTTCCGCCGCGATGCGACGAGCAAGCCCGAATTTGTGCATACGTTGAACGGCTCGGGATTGGCAGTGGGCCGGACGGTAGCGGCGATTATGGAAAACTTCCAACAGGCCGACGGGTCGATCGTCGTGCCAAGCGTACTGCGTCCATATATGGGCGGACTGGAAATTATCGGCCCCGAAAAGGCGTGAACAGGATAGGACTGCAGACCCGAAACGGTTGAATCCGCTTTTGGGTCTGTGGTATAATATAATTTGTTATCCTTTTTGAATCGCGATGGAGAGGTACCGAAGCGGTCATAACGGGGCGGTCTTGAAAACCGTTAGGGTGCAAGCCCACGTGGGTTCGAATCCCACCCTCTCCGCCATTTATGAAATAACCGATCAAGCAGGGATGCCCGAAAGGGCGTCCTTTTTTTGTTTTCGGGAATACCTCGCTTTTGGCGGCAAGGCCGTCTTATATACGAATAAAACCGGATTGCCTTCCGCATGTTAACGGTATGGAGGTGGTTTGGTCATGAGCGAAAAAGACGAGCTGCGAATCGAGCCGGAGAAGCTGGTCCAAGCATGGCAGGAAACGTTGCCCGAAGTGATGAACAGACCCGATCGCTCCGTCGTGGCAATGGATGAAGCCGATCCCCGATCGTTGCGCATTACGATTTATTCGGCAGGGCATCAAATGTACGCTTTCGACTTCAAAGTCACTTATGTCGACAGCCGGGAAGTCAAGGTGGAACTGATCGATGTAGAGAAGAATGATCGGACGATCGATGAGCGAAACGACATCATTCAGCAACTGATCGAAGATTATACCCGTCATCTTCATGAATGCGCGCAGGCGCTTCATCGACTGACGCACGTGTGATAAAGGAGGAAGCCAGCCGTGACACGAGCAAAAGGCCGTATCGATAAAAATTTGAGCAACGTCGTCGACGATCTGGACGAAAATCCGGTCAACAGCCACCAGGCCCAGCAGTTTCGCCAGGATGCGAACGACCGGCGGCATCAGGATGCGCTGAATCATGACGAGCCGACCGATTTGCAGCATCCCCGCAGTTAGCGGTCCGTTCGATACCAAGGAAGGAGCAAATGACACGAGATGAGCAAACCCGACAGCATTCCCGTCCCCAATCCCGACGAGCAGCGGGCAAGGCAGCATCAGGAACATAACCGTCCCCAGCAGCCGATGTCCGGGTCGAAGAAGACGAAGCAGCGTAATCACACGTCCCATTATAATCCGGAAGGGTAAAACCGCGAGTAACGCAACCTTCAGTTTGGCCATCAGAATGGCCGGGCTGAAGGTTTTTCAATTTTCTTGGAACTTTAGCATATTTTTAGAATCCATCTTCTTTAAACCTCGTAGTAAGTGGTATACAATGATTAAATGTGGCCTCAAGCTACAGTAAGAATAGTGGAGGGATCATATTGAAGAAAAAATATTGGTTGACCGCACTGTTGTTATCTATGGTGTTAACCGTAGCATCCGGTTGCGGGAGCAGCGGCAAGCCAGCCAAGGAAGCACTGCAAGAGGCAATGAACAAAGCGATGACGATGGAATCATATACGTTCAAAGGGTCATTCGGTATTGACGAACTGAGCTTGCCCGCGGAAGCGCTCGGCAGCAATCCGGCTGCCGGCATGGTGCCGCTGCTGAAAGGGGCTTCCATCACGGCGTCCGGAGCTTATCAAAGCGAACCGCTGCGTATGGAAGCGACCGCCGGGCTTTCGCTCGAAGGCGATCTGAAAATGTCGCTGGAAGTGCCGATTTTGCTCGAAGGCAAAAAAATGTGGGTCAAAATTCCGCAAATTCCGATGGTGCCGCTGCCCGAGACGCTTACGGAGAAATTTGTCGAAGTCGATTTGGAGAAACTTGCCGAAGAATCGGGACAAGATTTGACGTCGGCGCTGGATATTAAAGTTCAGCAGCAGCTTGGCCAGGAACTCAGTGCGGTGCTTGTGAAAGATTTTGACGAAAAAACCTACTTCAGCGAATTGAAGAAGGACGAAGCCGGTCTTCCGGAAGATGTGAAAGCCGACCGCATTATTAAATTCGCCGTAACGAAAGACAATTCCGACGAAGCGCTGAATACGCTCTTCTCCAATACGCTGCCGCAAATTCTCGACATTCTGATGTCGAAAGAGGAATATATGAAGGCGGTGGATTTGAGCAAAGAAGAATTGGAGCAGGCGAAGACGGAATTGGCAGCGAACAAGGACGAAGCGCTGGCGGAAATTAAAAAAGTGCTGACCGTGAACGATCTTACCCTTGTTACGGCAATTCAGGACGGATACGCTGTATACCAAAACGCGAAAATCGATATCGGCATCACCGATCCGGATTCGGGAGAATCGATGAAACTTGCGCTTCACTTTAATACGCAATATGGCGATATCAACAAAAAAGTGGAGTTCAAACAGGAAATTCCGACGGATGCGATTCCGGTCGACAAGCTTGCCGAAGAACTGGGAACGGGAGCCGAATTGGGATACTAATGATATTCAGCTTTACAGAAGCCGCGCCTGATGCGCGGCTTCTGCGTTTATCGCGGCAAACAAAAAATCGCGGCCACAAAGCCGCGATTGCTGTTATGTATGGTCGAGACGACAGGATTTGAACCTGCGACCTCTTGCTCCCGAAGCAAGCGCTCTACCAAGCTGAGCCACGTCTCGAAAATGGAGTTGTTTCGTTGTCGCCCCGTCATCGTTATTTCGATTATTCGGAGCAAGCAATAAAAATAATATCATATCCCCATAATGTTGTAAAGGGGTGTCCAAAAAAAATTTTATGGTCGTCCGGATACGGTTTGCCAGCCCGAACATCTGATTCGGCTTCTCGTTTCCGGCGGAGGCCCGCCCGGCTGTTGTCGTCCAAGCGGCCTCCGCCACCCTTATCGGTTATCGAGTTGCCGGTATGCGGTCGGCGAGAACCCCGTCTGCTCCTTGAACAGCCGGGAAAAGTAATATAAGGACATGCCGAGTTGCTCCGCGATCTCGGAGACGGTCATGTCCGTGGCGGCCAACCACCGCTTGGCCCGCTCGATACGCAGCGAATTGACGTATTGGATCGGCGACAGACCGGTGAATTGTTTGAACACATGGATAAAATAATTGGGATGGTAATGGGCCACCTTGGCCATTTCCTCGACCGTCAACTGCTGATCCAGACGGCTCTCCATATAGCGGACGACGGTGTTGATTTTGTCGACGACGGCCGTGGATCGGCTGACCCGGACGTCTCTCCCGGCCGTTTCGATATAGGCGGCTACCATCTCCATAATTGTCGCTGTCACGCGGAATCCGGCGGCCAGTGTCGGATTATGCATCTCCCGGATCAGCGTTTCGAAGCGGTTAGTCCATGCCTGCCATTCATCGCCCCGATCGATCCGGATTGTCGGCGGAACCTCCAAAAGGTCGAACAGGCTCATTTCGCCGATCGTTGCGGTAAAATGGCACCAGTATTTTCCGAACGTATCTTCGCTGATTGTGGAATAGCTTTGGCGAACACCCGCCGGCATCAGCACGAGCTGTCCCGGCTCGGGACGAATTTCGCGGTCTTCGATCCGGATAAGTCCCTCGCCCTCCCTGATCATATAGAAGCGATTGAAATCCGGTACAAAATCGGTATCTCGCCACGTGGAAGGCACTTTCGTATAGGCCGCTACGGAAACATGAAAACGGGCGCCGCCCATAAACTCTTTCCATAACCGGCTGTGCTGCGTCGGCATATGAGCCCCTCCCGGTTCCGATTGTTGGCTTCATCTACATTATAAGGGCAATTCGGCAACAACAAAACAGCCGCAAGATTTGCCCGGGAACTGTCGTTTCTCCGGCAAACCTGCGGCTGGCAGCATTTGATTATTACATCGCTTCGTCGGACCAGCTATGGTCGGGCGGACCGCTATAAGCCCATTCCAGCAGCTTGAGGTAATAATGGACATTGACTTTCGTCAGTTCGATGCCATAACGGTACCGAAGCTGGCCGGAACCGGGGCGTCTCCAGCGAATCACGCCTTCCGTCGGGCCGACGATCGGGTTGTCGAGCATAAGTGTGATGGAGTCGTCAACCGGGAGGAGCAAATTCGATTCAAAACAGAGCCCGTTCATCGAAATATTAAGGACAAGCACATGTGCTTTTAATGGCTCTGCCCATTCGCCCGATGGCGGAACGGTCAGCTCGAAAACCGAATTCCAGCTTATTCTCTCATATAGTCGTTGTTGTTGTACCATAGCATTATGCCCTCCAAGCATACACGCTCTGTAATGGATTTCGGGCTCTGACGTTAGAGTCAATATTAAGTATAAATTTCAAAAAGGGGGCTTAACATAGGTCCGGGGGTTTAAAAATGAGAAAATTTTTATATTTCTCCGTGACCATACCCGCGTGACAGCTGATTGGGTAAATAGTTTATGGAGGGGATGAAGGAGTGGGTCGTTTCGTTTACGGTAGATGTCGAACATGGTAGAATGGTCGGTAGGAGGGCGAAATAATGGAAATAAATATGAATTTGCTCGGTAAATTTTCCGCTAACGGATATTACACGGAAAAGTGGGCGTCGCCCCAATCGTGGAATTGGGGTTGCTTTTGGCTGGGACTGCTATCGGGAATTTTTACCTGGTTCTTATATCGAAAGATGTATTTGAATGCCGTGCTGTTTTTTATTGTCCAGGGAGCGTTTCTCTTTACGTTCGCCGCATTTGCGGACTGGACGATCGGACTGCTTATATTCAACGCGATTGCCGCGCTTGCGATGGGGCGGTTCGGCAACCGCATTTATTATCACCATGCGGCGGGAATCATTTCCCGGTGCAGCTGCGAGGAAGAGGTTGCGAGCCGCGGAGGCACGGATTTCTGGACGGCTTATGTGTTCACGTTCCTGCTTCCGCTCATTGTGGGGATTACCGTATCGAGCCTTGTCTTGTAATGTGGGAGAATGACCCGGCAGTACCGTTGCCCGGTCATTCTTTTTTTTGATTTAACGGGCCGCCGATCAGCGACCCAACCGGTACATTTCGGTGTAAGAGTGCGATAAGTGCTCATACCGGGGAATACATGATTCAATTAAACGGGACGGTTTTGACAACACAAAATATCTTACACCTCTGACTAAACAATCGGCCCGCATCACCAGCCGGGAAGTATTTGAATACGGTGAAAAGATAGAGGATTATGAGAGTGATTGGCGGGATTAGTCGAAACCTTCGGCCAATAAGAACGGGATTTTCAGAGCTCTTGTTCTGGAAATGGACGGGAGTCGGGAAAATCGCGGATTTGAGCGCCGGATCAATCGAATAATGAACGGATTCCCCGAAACAACAGCCGAAAGATATGCAAGAAGGCTTCTGCGACAACATCGAACCATTCCCATTCAAAAATCTTACCGATCCTTCGTCTACCCTTTTCACGCGGTCGCTGCTTTACCATTAACCTGTAACCTCCAGAAGTGATCCTTTAATCAGGTTTACGAAGCTGATACGGTAATCGATTCATTGGGAACAGCAAAAGACCTTCGCTTGACTTTGTACAATCTTCGCCCTTTACGCGGATCGCTGGACACAACAAAGCCCCCCTGCATCATTCTGCAGGAGGGCTGGAAACCCGCAAACCTATGCGGGTCAACATGTGTATGTACTGGCGCGCCACGGTGGGACTCGAACCCACGACGCACAGTTTAGGAAACTGTCGCTCTATCCGGCTGAGCTACGGGCGCGCAGCACCATTAATTATACCAAAAATAAGCCCGTTGGCAAAGAGGCAAAATATCCTGGGGCAGGGTGGTTCAGCCTGTCATGCCGCTGCCGGCGACAATACTTGCGATGTTTTGACGAAGTCCATCGAACGCGTTCCAAGGGTCGGATATTGTCGCATTTGTCGAAAAGCTAATGAGAAGCTCTCCGATTTATTCGACGCATTTTTACAAAAATTCCGCTTCACACCGCTTATAATGATGTCATCGGCAGCAAGCGACTACGCGGATAGGAGCGAGCATCGAAAACGGATATGAATAAAACAGAGCTGATCGAACAATTGCATACGCTCCGGCAGCAGCTTCAAAGGAGCGCGTCTTTACCGCAATCGGATATGGAAAGCAAGGGGAACGAAAGCATTTAGCGTTTTCTTAGCGTCCGAAAAAAACGGGTAAGCAACTCCGCGCATTCTTCCTGCAAAATCCCGCTTGTCACTTCGGACTCATGATTGAAGCGGGATTCCTGCAATAAATTCATGAGGGTGCCCGCGCAGCCCGCTTTCGGATCGGGAGCGCCGTACACGACGCGGGGGAGGCGAGCCTGAACGATGGCTCCCGCGCACATCGGGCACGGCTCCAGCGTGACATACAAAGTGGCGCCAAGCAGCCTCCAAGCCCCGAGCCGTTCGCTCGCTTGGCGGATCGCAATGATTTCGGCATGCGCCGTCGGATCCAGCAAAGTTTCCCTGCCGTTATGTCCGCGTCCAATAATTTCTCCGTCTTTCACGATGACGGCGCCGATAGGAACTTCCCGTTTCAATTCCGCTTTTCGCGCTTCCGCTATCGCCTCGCGCATCCACATTTCATCGTCATCTCGTGTCACGTTTCGCATTCCCCTTCCCTTGTCTGACTGACCGTTGTTGATAAACGACATGTTTTTCCGCGAACAGGCATTCCGTTGTTAACAGGTTGTGGATGATAATGTGGATAATTTTGAGTTATCCCATTTTTTATTCACATTATATCCTGAGGCCAGTGAAAAAATTGTGAGTAATGTGAGTAACTTGTGGATATGTTCGCCTGAAAGGTATTTCTTGCAAATTGTTCTGTGTCAGATGGCTTCCCTATTCTGGAAAATATGATATCATTCGAGTAAGATTGCAGGATTACACACAAGAAAAGGGTGTGTCTCGGCCTTGTCCTATAAGTGGAAACTGTCGCTTCTTATTTCGTCCATTGCGTTCGCGCTGCTTGCCTTGAATGCCATACTGGGTGAACGAATATCCCGGGATATCATGCACAACAAAATTGCAGCCGATTTAAACCGGATTGCGAATGAAACGTCACTGGCCGTTACGCAATACGAACAAGCTAAAGACGCTACAGCCGACCAATTGCAGAAGCTGCTTGAGCTTGCGCAATCCGAATGGCTCGAGACATCCGCTTTGCCGTCCTGGCAAGCCTTGCAGCGCGTGGCTGTCGTAACCGGCGCCGCGAAAGTGCGATGGCTGCAGGATATCGGCGAAAAGCTGCAAGTAACCGTTTCGTCGGATCGAATAACAGACAGCATCCTCCTGCCGAAGCCGAGCAAATTGTCGCAACCGTTCTGGAGCCGCGATCCGGGAGACAAAGCGAAAAGATTGGACGAATGGGCTTATTTTCCCGCAGCGGACGGCAAGCACTGGATCGGTCTTGGTCTTAAAGCCGAGCAGGCGGACCGGTTAGCCGGACAATTGCAACCGATCGACCGGATGATGCGTATTTACGCTCCCATAATGGAAATTACCGTATTTCAAGTTGCAGCGCAAGCCGGCGATGCAGATTTGGTTCCCGCAGCGGGAACGGAGCCGGCAAACGATCAGACAAACGATCCGCCAAGCGATCGGGCAAACGATGCGGCGGCTGTTATATTCGGTACATATCGCTACGGCCAGAAAACGGAGGATGCGGCGTCCATCGCCCCGAGACGATTGCAGCCGGTCCGGTTACCCAAACGTTCTCGATCGGAGACCGGAAGCTGGTTAAAAACTTCTATCCGCTGTCATATGGCGACCATACCTTTGTCATTCGTATTGTAAGTGATTCCGATCAATGGTATGCGGCCTACGAAGACGGGCGGATCGCCCGATTGAAAGTTTCGGGAGCGCTGCTGCTTTGCACCCTGATGGTCAGCGTAATACTGGCGGGCGCGTTCGTCAGACCGCTCCGCAGACTGCTGGGGGCGGTGCTGGAATGGGCATATAGCGGCGCCAGCCTTGCGTTACCCGTGGACAGGAAGGACGAGCTGGGGAGATTGGCGGTACAGGTCGAGCGAATGGCCCGAAAAATCGAAACGTATGTCCATAAACTAAACGGTTCATACGAAGAAAACCGTGCCATGAAAGCGTACCTGGATTCGTATATTCAAAATACGACCGATGCCATTTATACCGCTGACTTGGAGGGAAAAGTGACGAGAATCAATCGTTCGTTCGAGCAGCTGTTCGGCTATCGTGCGGCCGATGCGATGGGGCGCAAGCTTCCGCTTGTTCCCGACCATTGCCTGGCGGAAGAACAGCAAATGCTGGAAGCCGTCCGCGCCGGTCAATCGCCGCCTGAGCGGGAAACAGTAAGAATCGGCAGCAATGGAAACCGGATAGATGTAAGCGTTAACATATCACCTCTCCATGACCGGGACGGAATGGTGCGCGGTTATGTTTGCATGATGCGGGATTTGACAAACCGCAACAAAATGGAAGAGCTGCTGAGACGCTATGAAAAGCTGACCACGGTCGGCCAGCTCGCAGCGGGTGTGGCCCATGAAATTCGCAATCCGCTGACTACCTTGAGAGGCTTTCTTCAACTGCAATTGGAAACGGAGAAGACGAGTCCGCGCCATGCGAAAATTATGCTTTCCGAGCTTGACCGGATCAACTCGATCGTCAGCGAATTTCTGGTTCTGGCCAAGCCGCAGACGATTAAATTTGAAACGAAGGATGTCCGGTTTATTATGGGGGATGTCATATCCTTGCTCGACAGCCAGGCCCATCTATATGACATTCAATTCGAGTCGGTGTTCACCCCGCAGCCGTGTTTCGTCTCCTGTGAAAAAAATCAGCTGAAACAGGTGTTCGTCAATTTGCTTAAAAATGCGATCGAATCGATGCCGGAGGGAGGCGTAATCGAAATCGGCATCGCCAAGCAGGGGGACGATGCCATCTCCGTGACGATTGCCGATGAAGGGATCGGTATCCCCGAAGAGATGGTGTCGAGGCTGGGGGAGCCTTTCTTTACCGCCAAAGAATCCGGGACAGGGCTCGGCATCATGGTCAGCCAGCGCATCATTCAAAACCACCACGGGAAGATGACGATTCGGAGCGAGGTCGGCACCGGCACGACGATCACCATCACGCTGCCTTCTGCAAAAGAAGAACGGCCTTCCGGATGATGCAGGATCATCGGAAGGCCGGATTCAAGTTCATTATCTTTGCTGAGCTGCGGTTATAGGCTGTGTCAATTCCGGATCGACGTATTTGCGGATAATCGATACTTCCACTCGCCGGTTGAGCGCTCTTCCTTCCGCCGTCGCGTTGGAAGCGACCGGCCGGTATTCGCCGTAACCGATGGCGCTGAATCGTTCCGGATTCAAATTTCGGTTCTGCAACAGCACATCCATGAATCGAATGGCGCGGGCCGAACTCAAATCCCAGTTCGATGCAAATCGCTCATTCGATATCGGCTCGTTGTCGGTGTGGCCGGATACGACCACTTCATACTCCGGATAGGACTGAAGCATATTGGAGATGGCGACGGCGAGTTCGCGCGATTCCGGCTTCAGCTGCGCGCTTCCCGAAGCGAACAACGCATTGTCGCTAATCGTGATCATAAGCTGCGACTGGTTCAGCTTCGTTTCCAGCAGGGTCGTCAGACCGTTCTCCTTGATATATTTGTCAATTTGCCGCTTCAGCTTCTCCAGATCTTCCTGTTCTTTTTTCATTAGCGCTTCCCGTTGCTTCTCTTTGTCGGTTTCCTTCTTCTGCTCCATATCATTCAAGTCGTTTCTGGGTTCTACGGAGCGGTAATGGTCCAGAACGCCGTTGCCGCTTGGGAGCGCCAGATTGAACGCACGGCTCATTTCCTCGAATTTTTTGGCATCGATCGAGCTCATCGAGTAGAGGACGATGAAGAGCGCGAGCAGTAGCGTCATCAAATCGGCGTAAGGGATGAGCCATGATTCATTCGGATGCTCTTCGTGATCGTCGTGCTTACGCTTTTTGTTCAAGCGGCGCCTCCTCCTTCTCCAACATGGCGGCACGTTCGGCCGGCGTCAAATAGACCGACAGCTTCTGGTTGATGGCAATGGTGGATACGCCCGACTGAATGGAGAGCAGCCCTTCGACCATCATGAGGCGGAGCTCCGTCTCTTGCTTGGACATCCGTCTCAGCTTGTTGGAAATCGGGTGCCACAGCACGTACCCGGTGAATATCCCGAGCAATGTCGCCACGAATGCCGCCGCGATCGCCTTGGCAAGATGGTTCATATCGCTCATATCGCCAAGCGCGGCAATCAGTCCGATAACGGCGCCAAGCACCCCGAGCGTCGGAGCGTACATGCCGGCCTGGGAAAAGATTTGCGCGCCCACCTTATGCCGCTCTTCCGTAGCGGAGATGTCCTCCAGCAGAACGTCTCGCACGAAATCCTGATCGTTGCCGTCAATAATCATCCGCATGCCGTTGCGCAGGAATGGATCCTCGATCTCGTCCACTTTCGTTTCAAGGGCGAGCAGACCTTCACGGCGCGTAATCGTCGCCCATTCCATGAACAACCGGATCAGTTCGGGGCGCGTAATCATTTTCGGCTTGGAGAAAATAATTTTCAGCAGCTTCGGAAACTTCTTCAGATCAGACATGGGGAAGGCGACGAAGAGCGATGCCGCCGTGCCGACAATAATGATGACAAACGCCGCCGGATTAATCAGGTTGGTGAGCGGCGCTTCCTTCAGGCTCATGCCGAGAGTGATGGCTAACAACCCGAGAACAATACCGACAATCGTTGATTTTTCCATAATACACCTCGTCCGAATAGGTAGTCGTAAAAGTGCGGCATGCGGCCGTAGGGGAAAGTCTGGTTCGCTTCCATCCCTCTTTCTACTTTTTTATATCGACAAATGCGTGCCCGGAAATTAGAGACAGAATCGAAGCTGCAGTCGAATTGTATTGGCGACCGGCGATAAAAATGGCCGTTTTCGTGTAAAATGATCGTATGAGCAATGACAACAACCGAAGGGCGGTGCCCGCAAATGGGTGTCAGGCATGCACGGGAGTACGCGGATATATTGAAGGATTTGACGGAGGCGGTCAGCGGGATTGAGGGCAGCTATTCGTTTTTTGACATGTCCAAGGAGGAGTGGGAGGAGCTTGCTCCGGCCGAACGCGGTGAGATTATGGAGGCGCTTGCGGATGATGTATTTTACGGGCTCGGTCAAGAGCCGTTCATGAAGGTCGGGGACGGAGCGGTAGCGTATCGACCGAAATATCATGTCATCGAAGTGTCGCTGGGCGACAAGGAAGTCCGGATTGTGCGGCTGACGTAACGGGCGAGAGAGGCCCGGAAGGAGGAGGGGCTTTATGGGAGACAGGACGAAGCTGACGCGGGAGCAGGCGGGCGAGGCGCTCGCCAGTCTGGAGGGCTGGGCGCTTGAGGAGGACGGCGTCATTCGGCGCAGCTATCGGCTTGACGGATTTCGGGCGGCGATCGCCTTCGTGAACGAGGCGGCGGAGCTGGCGGAACGGATAAATCACCATCCGCATATTTCCATTGACTACAAAGTTGTCACGATGCGGCTGACGACATGGGATGCCGGGGGGCTGACGGCGCTCGACATCGCGTTGGCGGAACAGCTCAACCGGCTGTACGACCGGACCGCAGGACGCGAAGGAGGATCATAAGGAGCTTCGGTCTGGACGCTGCGGTTGCCGCTTTTGCGGCTGATAGACCATGCAGTGAAATTCGGCATCGCCGGTCGGTGTCGCCCGAACATAAGTGTCCGTAATGACGAAGCCGGCCTTCTCGTAAGCGCGGATGGCCCGCTCGTTCCACGTCAGCACCTCCAGATCGACCGTATCGCCGGGCGCACGGCGGAGCGCCTCCTCGGCGATAGCCCGCACAAAGCCGGGGCCCTCGCCGCGTCCGCAGCGGTCGGGGCGCAATCCGAGCCCGAGCCGCGTTACGCCGAGAAGCGGGAAAAATTGGGCAAAGCCGGCGAGCTCGCCTTCACGGTCGAGAACGGCCGCATACTGCCGCGCCCGTATTTCCGGGTCGCCGAACTCGATGCCTTGCTCCTGCATTTCCTGCCAGTCGTCGAACTGGAACAGATCGTAAGGCGGCTCGTAGCGCCATTCACACAAAGCTCGGGCGTGTTCCTCCGTCATCGGAATGAACGACCATACACCGGACAGACGGCCGCGGTTTTGATTGGGCTTCATCGCTATCGTCTCCTTGCCCGAATTTGTTCGATGAATTGTCACAAATAGAATCATATCATACAGACCCGAGGTCGTGATATGATGAAAAGTAAACTTCGTATATTTTTGGGATTCCGATACAGCATCAATGGCTGCTGGGTGGATAAAAGGAGACGGCATGAGAAAACTGTTATGGCTCGGCTGCTTGTCTTATCTCGTGATCGGATTGGCTCATGTCGTAGCCGGCTCGGTGCTGGAGTCGGTTATCGACCATTACCGGATTTCGTATAAAGATGGCGGCCAATGGATAATGAACCAGTTTCTCGGATTTCTCGCTGGGGTATTGATCACCCCATGGATTACGTCGCGCATCGGACGAAGAGGCGGCATGCTGCTCGCCCTCGGCAGCCTGACGGCGGCGCAGGCGGCATACAGCATGCTCCTTCCATGGGGGTGGATGCTGGCCTTCGCCCCTCTCTCCGGATTCGGATTCGGCATGACCGAGGCGGTTGTCGGCGCAGTCATTATCGAACTGGTCAAAGATAGCAAGGCGTCGGCCATGAGCCGGCTGGAAGTGTTTTTCGGGCTCGGGGCGCTTATTATGCCGTCGCTGGCCGCTCTGCTTATACGTGAAGGCATATGGCAGATGTCGTTTCCGATTCTGACGGCGCTGTCCGGGATTACGATGCTGCTCTGGCTGACGCTGTCGTTCGGCCCGGCTGACGAGCACATCGCCTTCATGCCCCGGCAGCAGCAGGATCGGATCGCGCGAAAACCGGAACCCCGGCGTTACGGGCGATCGGCGTTGCCTTTTCTAGTGATTGGCGCGTTGTTCTTTACGCTTTATGTCGGCATGGAAATGAGCCTTGCCAACTACTTGCCGTCCATTCTTGTGGAAAGGTCCGGGATGGACAGCGCGCAAGGGGCCGGCGTGCTCAGTTTGTTCTGGGCCACGATGGTCGTCGGCCGGCTGTTTATGGGATGGATTGCGGATCGTACGGGCTATGTCCGGTATTTGATTGTTACGACATCGGCCGCTGTCGTCCTGTTTGCCGTAATGGGATGGACGCACCAGTTGACCGGCACGGTGCTGCTCATTTGTATGACCGGGCTGATTTTGTCCGGCATTTTCGGCATCGCGCTTGTCTATGTGAACGGACTGCTTCCCGGCATGACGGAACGGACGACCAGCCTGATGGTCGCGTTCGGCGGCATAGGCGGCGCTGTCTTCCCGCGGTTGTCCGGCTGGATGATGGACAACTACGAAGCGGACACCGTGATCTGGATGATTGCCGGCATGTCCGCCTGCATGCTGATACTGACGATTGTGATGACCGTATTGGGCCGCAAGCAAGCGGTGGCGATAAACGCGCCCGGTTCTTCCGAGGCCGGATGACGAAGGAGCGATGGGCATGAACGAATGGATCGATCCGCAGCAGTTGGCATCGAGACTGCGGGAATCGGATGCGCCGATTGTGGCTGACTGCCGGTTTGTATTGAGCGACCCGGCAGCCGGGGAAGCGGCGTACCGGGAAGGCCATATTCCCGGCGCGGTCTATCTGGACCTGGAGCGGACGCTCTCCGCGCCGAAGCGGGCGGACGGCCGCGGCGGACGCCATCCGCTGCCGGATCCCGAGGCGCTCGCGGCGGCGCTTGGAGCTGCCGGCATCGACCGGCATACGCCGGTCGTCGCCTATGACGATCAGGGCGGCGCGATGGCGGCCCGGCTCGTCTGGCTGCTGCGCTGGCTCGGGCATGAGGGCGGCACCGCCATTCTCGACGGCGGTTTTGCCGCCTGGAAAGCCGCCGGGCAGCCTGTCGAAGCCGGCCCGCCGGCCGGTGCTCAGCCGGCCCGGACGTTCGTTCCCGAGGTGCGCAGGGATATGGCGCTCTCGATGGACGACGTGCGGCAGCGGCTGGGGCGGCCCGGCGTCGTGCTGATCGATTCGCGGGAAGCGCCGCGCTACCGCGGCGAGATGGAGCCGATCGATCCGAAAGCCGGCCATATTCCGGGGGCGGTGAACCGGTTCTGGAAGGACGGACTGGACGAGTCCGGCCGCTGGCTGCCGCCGGAACGCCAGCGGGAGCGGTTCGCCGATCTGGCGGACGCGGATGAGATTGTCGTCTACTGCGGCTCGGGCGTAACCGCCTGTCCGAACGTGCTGGCGCTGGAAGCGGCCGGCTTCCGGAATGTCCGCCTGTATGCGGGCAGCTGGAGCGATTGGGTAAGCGATCCGGACAATCCGATCGCGACGGGGGAAGAGTAAGGGCGCGCGAGGCCACGGCGGACGCGGGTTTGGAGGCTGTGATAGCTTGCCGGGGCAGGCTGCTCACAGCCCTTTTTGGCGTTTCCGTTCAACAGCTTGCAAACGAAGCCGAGACAATTGTTTTCGGGGGATTATGTAAACTTGTTGGTTGCATCTCCTCAAACGGAACGTTACTCTCAGGCAGAACGTTACTCTAGCTATGAT
>NZ_JBCNFP010000146.1:0-3459 GCF_050481165.1 Paenibacillus cisolokensis | reverse complement strand
ACAATAATTTGGACTTGATCTTTCCAGTAATTTATAGTAGTTTATATAATAGGCTTAATTTAGAAAAATGTGAGGGAGGTGACTTAAAGTTGAAAAAAAATAATTTATGGTTGTCATCACTAGCTCTGATCATATGTTTATCGTTTTCGTCATTTTCTTCTGTGCATGCAGAAGCCAAGTCGACAGTGAAAATTCGATATGAATCCAGATTCGTTTCTGAATTTCCGGAAATTACACAAGAAATGGTTATCGAAAAGGGACGAATCTTCTTACCGCTCAGAGATCTTGCTTCGATTTTACAGTTGATGGTGCAATGGAACCAAAAACAGAAAACAGCAACCTTCATTCAGCCTGGCAAGGAATTGGTACTTTCCACCCGAACGAACAAATTTTTGTCAAATGGCCAAACCTATTTACTGGATGTCCCTCTTAAAATATACAAGCAACGTATCTATGTACCAGTTCGCTTCGTTGCAGAGTGGTTTGACGGTGAGGCAAAGTGGGATGCACAAACAAGGACAGTCCTTATTAAGGACAATTCCCCTTTCATATCGACATCGCTTGATCATGAAATGTATTGGTTCGACCATTTGAAGGGTACGCTTTACCGCAGTACTGGAGGACAGTCGTCGATTAAGCTGGGTAGCTATAAGCTTCCTGCCGGAAGTGGATCGGGGCCGACATTCAGTTCGATTAAAGCAGAAAAACTAAGCGCTTCGAACCGCTGGTTGTCTATGAATCTGGCAGTGCATGGTATCGGCGTAAACTATGTACGGCACGGGCTGTTTCTGAAGGATGGACAGGTGCTGAATCATTCCGAACTGGAGTACAGCGGGGAATATCCACTCAAACATATGGACCGATACGATGAGAAGGCAGTTTTGTCCGATGGCATTCAGGTTCAAATCATGAATGCCGAAGGAGAGATCATTAAAATATATGATCTTCAGGCGTTGACCGGTATCGAAGATCGGATGATGATTGAAAAAGTAACGGATAAATATATGCTGGTGAGGCCATTCAATACCCCGTATCTTGTCCTGATTGACTTGGTTAAGAAAGAAAGCGTAAAACTGTACCAGCGATTTTATTCGGAAGAAGATCAGGCCGCTAGCGAAAATGTTGGATACAATAGCACGGAGTTCCACCAGTTCTTCGACTTAAAGCTGGTAAAAGAAGTAGGCGACACGCTATATTTCACGCGCACATCTATAGAGAGCGGTGAAACACTGACTTATACGTACACCATTGGCAAGTAACAAAATAGTTACGAGGAACACCTCTGGTTATCTCTTATAGATAACTGAAGCGACCGTGAGGAGCGTGTCCAGGCCCGTTGAATCTTCCGTTCATCAACGTAGTTCTAGTATCTACCATTTTTCGCGGCAATGAAGGAATGTATACTCAATCCGGAAAAAGACGTCTGAAGGCGTCTTTTTCTCGTTACCAGTACAAGTTTTGTCAAGCAAACGGGGATATGAATCGATGCCGAAGGCATAGCTCCCCCTCGATTTCAGATGGCCCCCCGATGGAAAAAAAGGCAGCATGAGCGGCAGCATATCGCCCCCGATTCTCGTAAGGCGCTCAGCGGCGTCCTGGCTGATTATCAATCCATTTTGAAACCATGCTATACATTCAAACAATTTCGTTTGTCGGCAACAGGCATTTTGCGTCTCTACCGGGTTTAAACAAATTGACAAGCAAGCAGTCTCAATTATGTATTGTCACCATTGAGACTACTTTTTGTGTCGTTGGACACGAGACGACGAGCAAATACAAAAAGGCGCTTCATGAGCCGGTCGTCAGCAAACGGAATAGGTATTACGTTATTCACGTCAGACGGGAGCACCGGAAGCGGGTGCCCGGTACGGAATGGGACGAAGCGGATGCGGCCTTCCGCCGAATCCGGCGGCAAAGAGAATCACGACAAAGAGACGCGCAAGCTGATGAGCCGCAAATATACGGGCGACTTGACGATCGTAACCCCGCCCGATCACGACCGCGGGTAGCGGTTTTATCCGTCGCGGCTTTCGATCACGAGCAGCAGCCCTTCGCGGAAAACGATGACGCCTGACGGTTCGGCCCATTGATTGCTGATGCCGAGCGATTGTCCCATGCGAAGCTCGGCATCGCGGAGCGGATAGCGAAAGCCGGACAACGTAATGCCTTTGACGGTCATCGTGAGCGGCAGCAGCGAGATTTGGGAGAACCGTCCTTTCGTCAACGTGAGCGGCCTTCTCGGCTGCGCCAGCCTTACCGCGTTGAATTCGTCCTCGATGACCGCGTCGACTCCGCGTTCGAGCGCCGCGACCAGCAAGTGGATGTTGGCGATCGAATGGTCGAATCGCGTGCCGAGACCGCCGGCAATGACAATTTCGTCAGGCTGGCGGGCGAGCGCTTCGCGGAACGCGAGCTCGGTATCGGTATAATCTTTGTCGACCGGATCGCAGTCGCGGAACGTTCGGCTGGCGGAGCGGATCAGCTCGAGCTCGTCCGGCGTAACGGAATCAAAATCGCCGATCGCGATGTCCGGCGTTACGCCGTGCCGTACAAGGAACAGCGCTCCGCGGTCCGCGCCGATCAGAAGATCGTGCGGACGGATGAGCGAAAGCGCCCAATCGCCCAGCCTGCCGCCGGCAAAAATGATGACGCGCGCACCGTTCATAAACAACAACCTGCCTTCATAAACAAATTGCAACCTCTGTCAGTATACTGCCGACAACAGACATTTCCAAGTCCCGGCTTTCATCTTGCGCCGGCGGGTTTGCAAGGCTACAATGGGAAGGACGGATTTCGTTCGGAAACGGCTCGGACATCATTTACGCATAAGCGGGGGCAGACGAAATTGGCGGTTGATATGGATATTTTTACGGTATTCAGTATTATCGGGACGATCGCCTTTGCTGTGAGCGGAGCGGTCGTTGCGATGGAGGAGGAATACGACATCCTCGGCGTATTCGTTCTCGGTCTGGTGACGGCGTTCGGCGGCGGCGTCGTGCGCAATTTGCTGATCGGCATACCGGTGACGACGCTGTGGAGTCAGGGCACGCTGCTGAAAATCGCCGTCGCGGCCATGACGATCGCATTTCTGCTGCCGGCGAACTGGATTCAACGATGGCGGAAAAGCGAAGCGTTCTTCGATGCGATCGGTTTGGCCGCATTTGCCATTCAGGGCGCACTGTACGCGACATCGATGAACCATCCGCTCAGCGCCGTCATGGTTGCGGCGATGCTGACGGGCATCGGCGGCGGCATGATTCGCGACGTTCTGGCCGGCCGCAAGCCGCTCGTGCTGCGGGACGAAATCTATGCCGTATGGGCGCTGCTGGCGGGCGTTGCCGTCGGACTCGGATGGGCCGAATCGCCGTTGGAGCTGCTCGTTCTGTTCGCGCTCGTCATTGTGTTTCGGATGCTGTCCGTCTATTACAGATGGAAGCTGCCGCGGCGTTCGCTGCGGCA
>NZ_JBCNFP010000145.1:0-1114 GCF_050481165.1 Paenibacillus cisolokensis | reverse complement strand
TTCGCTGTTCATTTATCTTTAAAAGTCCGGTGAAAAAGTCCGCGTAAGCAGGCCTTTATCACGGGTTTGTCGAATTTATATCGTAACACGATGATCGAAAGAGTGATTGAATATGAAAGCCTATAAGTCATCGGCTATCCAGCCTCAGATGTTCCAATTTGTGGATATGGATGAACTCGTACCGAAAAAGCACATCCTGCGCCAACTGAACGAAGCGCTTGATTTTTCCATCGTCCATGATTGGGTGGCGCCGCTGTATACGGAACGTACCGGACGCCCGGCGGCTGACCCGGAGCGGATGGTTCGACTCATGCTGCTTTCGTATTTGTTCAACCATTCCGAACGGGAATTGTATCAACTGTTGCCCATGCATGGGGGCTACTTGTGGTTTTGCGGACTGGATTTCGAATCCGTCTTGCGCCCGGATCCATCCAGGCCGTCCCTGCCGGATCGGACGACCTTGGTGAAGACCCGGAAATTGTGGCGAAAACACGGTATTTTCGACACGCTCATGAAACATGTCGTCGATCAGTGCATCGCCGCCGGACTGGTCCAACCCGATGTAGATGCGGGAGTCGACGGTTCCCAAGTACGCGCCAACGCTTCTATCCACAGCTTGAAAGAAATCACTCTGGCCCCTGTGGAGTCGATTGAAGACTACCTGGCTCGCATGGCCCGGCAAGACGAGCAACCCGAAGGTGACGCCGCTGATTCCGATGATGACAGACGGCCGCCCGCACCGCCCACGCGAACAGAACGGCGTCTGGAAGACGAAGCGACACATGAAGATTTTCATGGCAAAACGTTCTCGAACAAGACCCACCGCAGCGTGACGGACCCGGATGCTCGCTTGTACAAAAAGAGCAACGGTCAGGAAGCGCATTTGCGGTATTTGGTGCATCATGTGACGGATGTCAAATCCGGCGTCATTCTGGCTACGCAAGCGAGCATCGCGTCCGGAACGGCTGAGCGCGAGACGAGCTTGCAGCAGCTGGCCGCGATCCGTTTTGCCCATCCGCAAATCCGGATTCGCACGCTTTCTGCCGATAAAGCCTACGGTACGACAGATTATCTGCGATCGCTGTTCGAGCAAGGGATTATTCCTCTGGTTTCG
>NZ_JBCNFP010000144.1:0-10470 GCF_050481165.1 Paenibacillus cisolokensis | reverse complement strand
CACCGCAAGATGCTTGCGGCGCGACGCAGCGAGATCAACAAAGAGCTTGACAAGATACCGGTCCGGATCGACGAGGCGCAGCGGGCGATGCCTGACGTCGCAATGCTGAATGCCGATGCTCTTGATCAGCAAATCACATCGATCAAAGAGCAGGTCGAGGCGAAGCAGGCCGAACTGATCCGCATCCAGTCCGGCGGTGAGATCGCAGTCAAGGAAAAGCGACTGCGGGAAATTGAAGGCGAATTGCTGACGATCAAAAACGACGCGCAAGCCGCGGCGCTGCAGGCGATTTCCGCTAAGCGTCAGGCAGCCGAAGCGCTGACCCGGCGGGCGGACGACTTGGTTTTCGAATCTCAGCGGATTGAACGGAGAATCAGCGAAAATACAACTCGCATCGAAGCCAAGAAAGCAGAGGCAGACCGTCTGCGGGCGGAATGGCGTGCTGCCAAAGCTGAAACCTTCGAAGGGACTCACACACAAAATACTTGCCCGGCGTGCGGGCAGCAGCTTCCGGCCGAACGGATCGCAGAAGCTCACCGGAAGGCGCTCGAAGCTTTCAATATGAGCAAAGCGAGTCGGCTAGAGGAGATCAACAGGCAGGGGAAGGCGACGAAGGATGAAATAGAGCAGCTTGTGCTTGAGACGGAAGAACTTGCCGGAAAACTGGAGGCTATTCACGCCGACCTAGAAATAGCGAGGCGGGAAGCCGACGCTGCGAAACAAGAGCTCGAACGAGCAGCGGCCGGGGGGCCGGACGTCGAGAACCATCCGGAATACGCGGCAAAGCTGCAGGAGAAGGCGGCTGTCGAGCGTGAAATTCTGGGGCTGCGCTCGTCCGTACAGGGCACGCTCGAAACGCTCCGCGCAGAGCTCGCGAAGCTCCGGACGGAGTTGGAGTTGCTCGAACGTGACAAAGCCAAGATCGACCAGGTCGAGGCGGGCAAAAGGCGGATCGCCGAGCTCAAGCAGCAGGAAAAGGTACTTGCGGCCGAGTTCGAGGGCCTTGAGCGCCAGCTGTGGCTGACAGAGGAGTTCATCCGGACCAAGGTGACGCTGCTGGAATCGAAGATCAATTCGAAATTCCGGTATGCACGGTTCAAGCTTTTCGAACAGCAAATCAACGGCGGTCTGGAGGAGACCTGCGAGACACTGTATAACGGCGTGCCGTACAGCAGCGGACTCAACCGGGCGGCGCAGATCAATGTGGGCCTGGACATTATCAATACGCTTTCGCAGCATTACGGTTTTGTAGCTCCGATCTTTATCGACAACGCGGAGGCTGTAACCGAGTTGGCCGAAACGGCCGGACAGCAAATCCGCCTGATCGTCAGCAAAGGCGACAAGCAGCTGCGCATCGAGCGCGCAAATCAAACCGCACAGGAGGCGACTTTGTTTTGAGCAACCAAACCTATTCGACCGGATTGACAAAGGTTAACGACACGTTTCTGCCGATGATCGAGGGCCAGCTGACCGGGCACGGCATCAGCATGGACCAGTATTCCAAGCAGTGCGTGCTGAACGCTCTCGCATCGATCAATGCCACGCTGGATGCAAAAGGAATACCATTCAGCGATCCGACTCTCGACCGGAACAATCTGACGACGATCTTGCTGAACGTTGCGGCGTTGAAGCTGAACGCAGCGGCCAGCCCGCGAGAAGTATATTTCCAGGTCCGAAACGTCAAGGTCAAGGTTGACGGGAAGGACGTTTGGAAGAAGCAGATCGAAATGGGTATCGAGGGTGACGGGAACGACGCGATACTCAACCGGTTCGGCCGCAATGTCGAGCAGGTGCGCCCGTACTGGCTCGTCCGAGAAGGCGACGACTTCGAATATCCGACTTACAACGGGCTTGAGATGACGCCGCCGAAATGGACACCGAAAGGCAAGGGGCCGGTCGTCCGGATCGTCTACCCGATCATATTCAAGGACAAAAGCATTCAGTATTTTATCGGCGAGCGGGATGATGTGGCGCGCAACCTGATCGCACACATCAACAACAACCTCATGAACGAAACGTTCGGGATACTCCCGCAGGGTAAAACGCGGTATGATGCTACGCCCGAGCAGGCAAAAAAGATCGCTGAGAAAAAGGCGGAAGTGCTGCAAAAGGCTGCTAAGCTCGGTTTGGGCGCCTTGGATGACCCCGAACTGCAGCAATGGATCAGTCCGGCATGGACGGAGCACCAGAGCCGCGAGTCGATGATCATTCGGAAAATCCGGAACAACATCGTGAAGAAAATCCCGAAGGATTTCGGCAATGCCTTTGTGGAAATGCTCCACTCCGAGGCGACCGACGACACGTACTCAGCGGTCCGGCAGGAGATCGCCGAAAACGCGAACCGTGAAGTGATCGATATCGAACCATTGCCGGAGCGTCCGCCTGCTGCTGCCGACCCGGTACATGAACCAGCGAACGCTGAACCGGTACGAGAAGCAGAGCCGCCGAAGGCCGCAAAGAAGCCTGATCCGCAGCCGGCGGAAGATGAGGACGGTCCGGCCTGGTGATCCTATGGCTTTACGTAAAATAATTTTGAATCCTGGGGACAAGTTCGGAATGTTATCTGTTGTGAGAGAACTTCCGAAGGTCGGTAACAAACGATACTTTTTATGCAAATGTGAGTGTGGTAGAGAAAAACAGTTTCGAATGGAAAATCTTCGAAGCGGACACTCGCAAAGCTGTGGATGTAAGCGGGCGGAGGTAGGCAGGGATAGGAGAATTCATGGATTTTCGAGGACAAGGCTTTATGGAATCTGGGCAGGCATGAAAAATCGATGCTACAACCCAAGAGTCAAGTCCTATCGCTACTACGGCGCAAAAGGTGTCACGGTATGCGATGAATGGATGAATTTCGAAGGATTCTGTAATTGGGCGTTATCGAATGGGTACCAGCCACATTTAACGATCGACCGAAAAGATCCGTTCGGTAATTACGAACCAACAAATTGTCGGTGGGCTACGAGGTTAGAACAGCGGCAAAATCGTCGAGATTCGGTGGTGAAGCAGGTTGATTGAATTTCGACCACTCGGCTCCAGCAGCGCAGGCAACGCCTATTATGTGACCGACGGCACCACGCCGCTACTTCTGGAGGCTGGCCTTCGGTTCGCCGACATCCGCCGGATGCTCCGATTCCGGACATCCGACATCGCCGGGTGCCTCATATCGCATGAGCACAGCGACCATATCAAAGCTGCGGCTGAGGTCATGAAAGCTGGCATCAATGTCTACGCCTCGGCCGGGACGATGGCGGCCGCCGGACTGACCGGACACCGGGCAATACCGATCGAAGCGCGCAGGCAATTTACGGTTGGGACGTGGACGGTGTTGCCGTTCGAGGTCGAGCACGACGTCGAGGAGCCGCTCGGGTTCCTGCTCGCGAATCAGGACGGCGAGAAGCTGCTGTTTGCGACGGACACGTATTACATCCGGTATCGATTTTCCGGACTAAGTATGATCGCGATCGAGTGTAATTATTCGCTCGCCATCCTAGACGAGAACATCCTCGCTGGCCGGGTCCCGGTCGCGATGAAGAAGCGTCTGTTACGCTCGCACTTCTCGCTTGAGAACGTGAAGGACTTCTTCCGAGCGAACGACCTGAGCAAACTGCAAGAGGTTTGGCTACTGCATCTTAGTGACAACAACAGCGACGCTGCCGCGTTCAAGCGCGAGATTCAGGCGCTGACCGGCGCCGCCGTTTACGTCGCGGATCGATAGGAGGGAATGGATTGGAGAAAAAAAGGCTTGATCCGGAATTTCTAGCAGCAATGAAGGTCATCGCAACAAAAATCGGCTTCTCTTCCCCTATGATGAACGAACTCCTGATGCACATTGCTGCACTTGAGGACGACATTGACGCCCTCATGGACAATGTGACGCAGCTATTGCGGGAACTACGGCAGGTTCGCAAGGAGCAAGAGGACCCGGTCAGAGCGGATGTCCGCAGGCTGATCGATGAGTGGGAGATGTCCGAGCGATCATTCGATCTGGCGACCGCCGTCGCCGAATACGTGCGAGGGAAAGTCAGTGAGCAAAACTGATCGAACGGTTAATGTGTGCGGCGAAGACGTCCCGGTATATGTTTGCGATCAATGCGAAGAGGCTGTCGGTTCTTACCTTCATTGGGAGCACAAGGACTTCACGCTGTGCGCAAACTGCGTTGAGGAAAATTTCTTTTCGATGTTTCAACGCCATAAGCCTGCGAATCCAGCAGTCAAGTCAAAGAAATCTATCCCAAGCAAGCTAAGAAAAGAAGTCTTCGAAAGGGATCGCTACCGCTGTCGATATTGCGGGTCGCATAAAGATTTGGTTATAGATCATATTCTCCCAGAATCACGAGGCGGCCCGACAACACGCGAGAACCTTGCAACGGCTTGCAAAGTCTGCAACACCTACAAGGGGGCCAGAACTCCAGAGGAAGCCGGAATGACATTAAGACGGGCGTGAGGCGAGATGCCAGGAGGCGCATTTTTAACAAGCAGGGAAGTGTTTTCGAACCCAATATGGCAAAACATCGTCGAATTCCGTTTGTTCTTCCTGATCTATGGCAATGCCGTTTTTTCTGAGGAGGGTGTAAGAGTAGCTGATGACCTGGTATTACAGCGGGGGCAATGGCTTCGGTCCACGCGCAAGCTGCAGGAGGACTTGAAATTCATTGAGAACCGACAGGTTAAAACCTACTCTACGGCCACAATTAACCGGACGATTCAGCGTCTCGTGAAGTTGCAGAGGATATGCACGAAACAGCACCAACTTGGAACAGTGTTTACGGTGTTGAATTACGAGATGTATCAAGCGTTCGGAGAGAAGGAGGAGGAGAACTTGGAACGGAACTTGGAACACTCACGAAACAATAATAAGAATGTATATAAAGGAATTAATAAAAAAGATATATATAGCGGCATCCACGAAAAAATTATCGCTTATCTCAACGAAAAAACAGGTAAGCGATATAGCTCAAAAGTTAAGCGAACGAGAGACTTGATCAACGGCCGGTTGAGCGAAGGTCGCACCTTTGAAGATTTTGTCTATGTAATCGATACGAAATGCAGCCACTGGCTCGACGATCCGAAGATGTTCGAGTATCTCCGACCGGATACGCTGTTCAGGCCGACGAATTTCGACAAATACCTGAACCAGCTGCCGCGGGAAGAGGAAGGAAGAGATTCATATTTTGAATCTCGCGACAAGGAAGTCGCCTTCCAACAATGGGTAGAGGAGGGGAATGACCCGGATGAGTTCGATTGGAGTTGAAGAATTCCACGAGCTGCAGGCCGAGCAGTCAGTCCTTGGAGCCATCTTTTTGCGACCGGAATGTCTGGATGAGATCAGCTTTTTGGAGCCGAGGGATTTCAGTTCCGAGAAGCATGAACTGATATATCGCGTCATGCAGTACCTCTATAGGGCAGATAAGCCAGTCGACATCGTGACGGTTGCTGAGCATTTTCAGCGTCGAAACCGCCTGGAGGACATGGGGAGCGTCGCATACCTGCTGGAGTTACAAAGGAGCTGCCCGTCCGCAGCCAACGTTGAGCATTATGCGCGGCTCGTTCGGTCGAAAGCGCTCGGTCGGCGGATCGCCGAGAAGGGTCGGCAAATTGCGAGCCTATCACGAGACGACTTTGAAAGCGATGAGGAATATTTCGCGACCGTTGAGGAGATGATCGACGAGCTACGGCCACAGCAGTCGATCGGTATGCGGAGTTTCGGCGAGACGAAACAGGAATACATGCAGCACCTGCGCAGCAAAGCCGGGAAGATGCTGAGCGGATTCGACCAATTCGACCGCTGGTCGCAACTCTGGCGCGGATGGCTGTACGTTCTGGCCGGTCGCCCCAGCGTAGGAAAGACAGCCAAGGCGTTGCAGCTCGCCATAGGTGTTGCGAGACAGCGTCAAGGCGAAGGGATTTTCCAAATCGATGCGAAAGATGCCGGTGTTGTCCTGATTTTTTCTCAGGAGATGGATGAAGACGAGTTGAAAGACCGTATGGTCGCGAACATTTCGGGCGTTTCATACAACCGGATCATTAACAAGGGTGGAGAGGACGGGTTTACGGAAGAAGAGTGGAAGAAGATCGAGCGTGCCTATTCCGAACTGGAATCATTGCCCATCTACATCCAGGACAAAGCGGCCGTCACGATCGAAGAGATCCGGGCCACGGCGCGCCGGTTCAAGAAAAAGTACGGGAAGATTGCGCTCATCATCGTGGACTACCTACAGATCATGCACATCCCGCAAAAGCCCGGCGAGCGCCGTGACCAGGCGATTGGCCGTGTGACCGGTATGGCGAAGCAGATCGCCCGCAAACTGGATTGCTGTTTCCTTCTGCTGTCGCAGATGACGCGGGACAGCGAAAACTCGGAGGAGCCGAAGCTTTCGCACCTCAAGGAGTCCGGCAGCATCGAGCAGGATGCGGATGTGGTCGAGTTCCTCTGGCACAATCCCGACGATACGGAGCAGGGCGGCAAGGTCATACAATCCGTTTTCGCGAAAGGCCGAAACGTCGGGACGAACAAATTCCGTTACCTATTCCAGGGATGGTTGCAGCGGTTCAAGGAGCTCGAAAAGAAAGAGGTGACGAAGTCTGAGCGCAAAAACTGGCCGAAAAATCGAAAATGACGAAGCCTATGAGCGGTCGCTGCAATGGCTGATCGAAAAGGCTCACGATTTGGAAAATGACCCGCTGCTCACAGGGCCGGAGCGCGAAGAACTGATGCGGAAATATGACCTTGTTGCAGACGAAGTCCAGCGCTACCGCTGGCGCCACAAACTGGAGGAAGGAGGATCGCCATGAAGGGGCGTTGCAAATATCCAGGCTGCCGACTGCGCGGGCGTGGAACGTTCGCTTTGGTGCCGCTGTGCAATGACCATTTGTCCGACATTTGGGATGAAGCGCGTAATTACTATCGCCGTCGCATTAGCGATCGGCAGATGTACGACAAAATCGCCGACCAAATCCCTTGGAGCCGGAAACGCTTGGGGGAATACGACCGCAACGGCGAAAAGCGAAAGGAGGAGTAAACCGTGCGATTTGTCGGAATCGACCCGGCGACAAAAACGGGTGTCGTTGCCCTGGATGAGCACGGCAGCGTGATCCTTGAGACGGAAATCAAGGGCGAAGGAAAGAAGGAGAAGGGCGGCATATCGGTTCAGCAGCTCGTCTCGCTCGAAAACCAACTCTTCCGCTTGCTGCAGGAGGGGGATGAAATTTGCATTGAGGCGCCGGCAATCGGCACGCAGAGCGGCATCACGACGGGCATGATCCACGGCGGCCTGCGGACGGTCATCCACCGCCGGAATCTCGGCTTCTATATTGTCAACCCGATGTGGACAAAGAAATACGTCGGCGTGACCGGATGGACCGGCGAGGCCGGCAACAAGCGCCGGCTGAAAGATCGGGATAAGAAGGAGGCCATAAAGGCCGCGGTCCTGCAGCGCTGGGGCTACACGCACAAGAGCGACAATGTCGTCGACGCTTACGTGATCGCCCGGATAGCCTTTAACCTCTACCGAATGCGGGAGCTGCTACCGCCGATCGATACGGAGAGGCAACAACTCGAGGTCGTTCAGGACATTCTAAACAAAGCGATTTAGGCCGCGCAAGCGCTCGGTCAGGGGATTCGTGCGGCCTTTTGACCAAACAGGTGTTCGTAAAATGGAGGTGGAGAGGTGAACAAACGCATTCTTTACCGAATCGCGATCGATCAGAGCCTAGAGCTCGACATGCGGTATGCCGCGGCTCGCCGATTGCAAGAGATGCGACTGCCGCCAAAAATGCAATGGCAACCGGAATTATCGCCCGATATATTACGGATTCTCTACCGAGTGAGGCTACGGCGTAAGAGAGGCCGAAGGGAGGTGTAAAGCTTGGATTATATTGATTTTCTCAAATCAAAAATAGCAATCGCTCGTGATTCTGGGTTCAAGATCAACGCTACAGATATTCACCCAGCGCTAAAGCCCCATCAGCGCGACGCTGTGCAATGGGCAGTGCAGGGAGGCCGACGGGCGTTGTTCGAGTCCTTCGGCCTCGGCAAGACGGTGCAGGAGCTTGAATATTGCCGGATTATCACTGAGCGCCAAGGAGGCCAGGCGTTGATAGTGCTTCCGCTCGGCGTCATGCAGGAGTTCAAGCGCGATGCCGTCGAGCTGCTGGGCCTGTCAGAACCGGAATACGTCCGGACGATGACGGAAGCGCGCGCGGCCACCGGAAGGATTCTGCTGACCAACTACGAGCGCGTTCGGGATGGAGATATCGACCCTACCTACTTTACGGCCTGCGTGCTGGACGAAGCGTCAGTTCTCCGCAGCTTTGGAAGCAAGACGTATCAGACGTTCCTTGATAAGTTCGAAGGCGTACCGTATAAACTGGTCTGCACGGCCACGCCGTCGCCCAACCGTTACAAAGAGCTGATCCATTACGCCGGATTATCCCGTAAGACCAAAAAGGCAATGCTCGGCCGGAAATGGGGAAAGCACGAACTGCGCAAGCGCATTGCTGCGGTGGTCGTGACACCGATGCCTTACCCGGAACCCGCAGAGTTGTCGGATCAATTCTGCCCCAAATGCGGGTGCGAGCGAACAAGATATACAGGAAATATGTCTTCATGGCCTGAGCTCTGGACCCGGACGTACTGCCTTCGATGTGGTTTTTTGGTTGCAACAGCAGATAACAGTCCAGAGGTACATGTCCTAGAACTGATGTGCGGGCCGGATAAGGACGAATGGGACCCTAAATATTGGGGATAACCCCCATCACCCCATAGGAGGAGAATTGGATATGACCATCACTCTTGAACAAATGTACGAAATGCAAAAGGAGCTCGACGCGCGGATTATTCGCGAAAAGGGGCTGGAGGGGCAAGACCTGCTGCCGAACACGGTATTGGCGCTGCAGGTTGAGATCGGCGAATTGGCGAACGAGTGGCGCGGGTTTAAGCATTGGAGCAACGACCGGGAGCCTCGGACGGTGGTTCAAGTGACTTGTCCTACTTGCAAAGGTAAGGGAGAAGTCCCGGACTTGGCCGATGGCATGGGCTATACGTTTTGCCCCGACTGCGGAAGAAGTGGGCAAGTAATCGTGAACAAACTCCTGGAAGAATACGTTGACTGTCTCCATTTCTTCCTGAGCATCGCGCGGCAGCTAGAACTGCCGGCTGATGATCTGTACGCCTGGGAAGACGATCCGGAAGGCGAAACGAATATCCTATTCATCGAATTGTTGCACAATGTCGGATTAATTATCGGCGACCAGTTCTTATTCCACAAACCGGAAGACGTGAAGGAATGGCGTAGGGAGCATCTTCGGTCATCGCTATTTATCTTCTACGCACTCGGGGAGAAACACCTCGGCTTCACCTTCGACCAGATCGCGACCGCCTACGTTGAAAAAAACCGCGTCAACCATGAGCGGCAAGCGAACGGATACTGAGGAAGGAGAATCCCAATGATCAATAAACAGGCGAAATTGATAGATGGACATAAGCTGTTGGAGTGGATTGCTCGAATGTCTCTGATGTATCACGAACATGGATACGACAATCATCTTTACGCGCTAAACGCTGTTACAGAGGAAATCAAATCCGGTCGTTTCGACGCTCCAACCGATGATCGACTGCGGGCGGCGTTTTCATCGCGCGGCGTATTCAACGCATTACGTTATTACCAAAAGCAAGGCTTATGCGAGGGCGAAGAATACGACGAAATCGAAAAAGCACTCGAAGCCATCTCAATCTCAACAGGGGCGCAGAATGTGCCGCACGTGGAATTAGACGATCTGCCTTTTACAAGACACGCTTGCGGCGACGTTGGTTGTCCGGTTTGCGGCAGGGCCGGGAGGCTGGTATTCGGCTGAAGGAATCGAAACCTTCGTCAGCCCGAATGCCTCCAGCCAATCGAAAGCTTTGGCGGCGTACGTCGTGCGCCAAACTCGAAGACGAACGTCGCCAACATGAATTCGAGCGAAAGCAGCACGACGAACTTCGGGAAACGGCGCAAAAGTTGATCGGGAGTTTAAACGGCTACCTGAAAGAGTTGGACGAATGGTCCCAAAAGGCTTATCTAAACTATACTGTCTGCTCTGACAGTCATCAGCTTGGCATGGCGGAAGCATACGAAGTCGCCGAATATTGCTTGCGCGAAATCCTCAAAGAAATCGGGGTGACAGTAGATGAGTAACAATCCGGGGATAGCGGAAGAAATACGGAAGGCGTTGGGTGTGTCAGAGCAGTTTGACGAAGAAGGAAGAGTAGCGTGGTTGGAGGTTAGGGGAAATTGCCGCCAATGGCTCCGCTGGCAACAGGGAGAGATAGAGCGACTGCGGGCAGAACGGGATGAAATGCTTGAGGCTTTACGGTATTACGAACAAGCCACGCGGGGTACGGTGATAAATGATTTCGGCCAACGTGCACGAGACATACTCACCAAATACAAACAGGGATAGCGGGCTAAGCTCGCTTCCCTATATGGGAGG
>NZ_JBCNFP010000143.1:0-56120 GCF_050481165.1 Paenibacillus cisolokensis | reverse complement strand
CGTTCCGTCTGAGGTGAGCGTTCTGTCTGAGAGTAGGGGTCTGTCTGAGAGTAGGGGTCCGTCTGAGAGTAGCGTTCCGTCTGAGAGTAGCGTTCCGTCTGAGGTGAGCGTTCTGTCTGAGAATAACGTTTCCGTCTGTGCGAACGAACCTGGGCTCATCCGCTCCGCTGAATGCCGAAGCGCTCGAACCGTTCATGCTTTGGTCGAATTCAATTTCGGCCGAATGTGCTGGATGAAGAAATGCTAACAACAACATCGTCGAACTCTGCTCCTGCCGCTAGGCGAGGGCTATTTGACGTTCACGGAACAGCGACAGAGCGGAGCAAGCGATGAAGAGGAAGAACGTGGAACTGCGAACGGAAGCAGCGGCGAAGGGGGGAGAACGTGGAACGTCGGAACGGAAGCAGCGGCGAAGGGGGGGACGATAGAGCAAGAAGCTTCTCCCTCACCGGTACCCTTGGCTTATATTGGATCAACTGTGTATAATGAACATGTTGCAATCAAATTCGGCATTTCCGAAAGGAGCGAAGCGGCATGTATGATGTGGCCATTATCGGAGCAGGACCTGCCGGCGCGAGCGCGGCATTGTTCACGGCCAAGGCGGGGAAGAAGACGCTTGTTTTGGACAACGATCAGAGTATCACGAGACGGGCATGGGTGGAAAACCACTACGGCGTACCGGAAATTAGCGGAACCGATCTGGTCGATGTCGGCAAGAAGCAGGCGGCCAAATTCGGCGCCGAACTGAAGTCGGCCAAAGCCGTCAAGCTGGAGCCGATCGACGGCGGCGTACGCGTCCACACCGAGGAAGGCGAGTCGTACGAAGCCCAGCATGCCATTATCGCGACCGGCGTGTTCGTCGATCTGGCGGAAGCGAGCGGGATTTCGTTGCGCCCCGGTACAGAACCTCGCATCAAGACGGTTATTCAATGCGACGAGAACGGCAGAACGAGCCTGGAGCGCGTATGGGTCGCCGGTACGGCCGCAGGCGTAAGCGTCCATACGATTGTTACGGCCGGCGACGGCGCGAAAGTTGCCATTAACGTCATCAGCGAACTGAACGGCGAACGGTATGTAGACCATGATGTGAAGAAGTAATAGAGGTTCCCGCTGCCGGCGGGCTCCAATGTCCCCTAGTCGATTGTGACGGCTTAGGGGACTGTTTTTTTGGGTGGAGCAAGCCGGAGCGTGGCCGATAAAGCCCCGCAGGTGTGCTTGTGGTCGCGGTGACAGGCCGGCGTGAGTCAATAGAGCCCCGCAGGTGCGCTATTGACCGCGTGAGCAGGTCAGCACACGACGTGAGCCCCGCAGATGTGCTATTGACCGCGTGAGCAGGTCGGCACACGGCGCTTGAGCTCCGCAGGTGCGCTATTGACCGCGTGAGCAGGCTGATGCTGCCTGCAGCTGCTTATTGCCGGCTTGCCGCGGCGTTCGGCCTGCCAGCTTTCACGCGAATCCGTGCGACAGCACCAGGGCACCGTAGACAAAAGCGCCGCAGATGACGATGGCGGGGTGAATGTTGCGCCGTTCCATCAGCCAATACGCAACGGCGGCAATCGCAAGCGACTGCCAAATGCCGATGGAGGCCGTGGAAGCCGACGCCATTTGCCATGTCAGCAGCGCCATCATGACAGCGATCGCGGGCTGGACGAGCAGCGTCATCCCTTTGACGACAGGCGAATGGCGGTGGTTCCGCAGCAGCTTCAGCAGCAGGACGAGGGCGGCGGCCGACGGGACGACGGTAGCCGCCAGCGCGACGCCCGCGCCGATCCAGCCGGCCGCATCGTAGCCGACGATGGCCGCGATTTTGGTGGCGATCGGACCGGGCAGCGTATTCCCGAGCGCGATCATATTGGAAAAGGCGGTATCGGTCGCCCATTGATGGCGCACGACGATCTCCTGATGCATGAGCGGAATGGACGCCGGCCCGCCTCCGTAGCCAAGCGCGTTCGACAGAAAAAAGCTGATCAGCAGCTCTAGCCACTCCATGTTTCATGCGCCTCCTGCCGTTTTTCTGCTCTTCGCCTGCTCCTTCTGTCCCGCAACAGGCCGATAATCCGAAAATGAAACGCCCCGTAAGCGAGGAAGATGGCGATGACGATGGCGGCATGGAGGCCGATCCATTGCAGCAGGACGAACGAGACGGCGAACAAGCCGATGCCGGCCGCTTTCCCCAGCCCCTTGACGGCCCGCTCGCCAAACTCGTAGGCCATCACGCCGAGCATGACGCAAATGACCGGTGTAACCGCGGCGATCATGCCCTGCACAATCGGTGACCGGCTGAGCCACTGAACGGCCGACATTAGCGCGATCATGGCGAAGGCCGAGGGCAAAATATGCGCGAGCACCGCAACGGCCGCGCCGCCGCTCCCTTTCAACCGGTATCCGAGATAAGCGGCCAGCTTGGTGGCGATCGGGCCCGGCAAGGCGTTCGCTATGGCGAGCAAATCGGCAAATTCCTCTTCATCCATCCAACGATAATGGTGAACCGCCTCGTATCGAATGAGCGGAATGATGGACGGCCCTCCTCCGTACCCGAGCACGCCGGTCTTGACCATGGCCCAGGACAGCTGCGCGTAGGGTCTGATCGGTCTGGATGATCCGGCCATCGCTACAGCCTCATGCCCATCCGGCTCTTGTACCGGTTAATGAGCAGCTGACAATCCACGCCCGTCACCCCTGGCAGCACGTACAGTTTGTCTTTCATAAACGTTTCCATCTCGCGCATGTTTTTGAACAACCCGTGCATATGCAGCTTGCTCGGTCCGCTCATATGGTAAAGGCTAGTCACGAAAGGCTCGTCCGCGAGCTTGGCCGCCACCTCGTACAGATGCTTCGGCTCCACGTCCACGTTGAAAAAAGCGGATACGGTGATCCCGATACGCTCGGGGTTGATCACCGCGGTGAAACGCTCAATGACGCCTTGCTCCATCAGCGAATTGATGCGCGCCTGAACGGCGACCCGTGACAGACCGATATCCTTGGCGAGATCGGTGTAAGAGATTCTGCCATTCTGGTTCAAAGCCTGAATAATTTTGCGGTCGATATCGTCAAGTTCTACTGGCGCCGCGTATTGGTCAGCAGCGGACTGCATCGGCAATCGGCTCCTTTCTCTGCTTAATCCGAATAGCACCGCGTATTCGAATTCACTATTTTATTTACCTTATGAAATCAATATATAGATATTTGTATTCACTTTCAATACAAAAAATAGATTTTTGGTTTCGAAATTATAATTGCAACATCGTCGGCCGGCATGCTATGGTAAAAAGAAACGTGTCCTAAAACCTAACATGTCTGGAGGGCGTATGATGAAGAAACCGGTCGTTGGAACGAAAACAATGGTTGTCAGCCCGCATTACCTGGCTTCGGCAGCAGGCGCCCGCATGCTGGAGAGAGGGGGCAACGCCTTCGATGCGGCGATCGCGGTAAGCTCGGTGCTGGCGGTCGTGTACCCGCATATGACCGGACTCGGAGGCGACGCTTTCTGGCTGTTGTACCGTCCCGAAGACGGGACGGCCAGAGCGTACAACGCGACCGGCAGATCCGGCCGCAAAGCGGAAATCGCGGCTTTCGCGGGCGAGGCCGCCATCCCGGTGCGCGGGGCGAGAAGCGCGATCACGGTTCCCGGCATGGCGGACGGCTGGTATGCCGTGCACCGGGAATACGGCCGGCTGCCGTTCGCCGAAGTGCTGGAGCCGGCCATCGGTTATGCCGCGGACGGATTCCCGATGTCGCCGGACCAATATGAGCATGCCCGGAAGCACGCGGCGATGCTGGCCGGCTGCACGACGACGGCGGCGATCTATCTCCCCGGCGGGCGCGCCGCCCGTCCCGGCGAACGGTTCGTTCAGCGCGATCTGGCGCGGACGCTGCGGCAAGTGGCGCAGCGAGGCCGGAGCGGCTTCTACGAAGGCGAAGTTGCCCTGGAAATTGCCGATTATTTGGCCGCGCACGGCGGATTGCTGACCGAAGAGGACTTTGCCGACCATCGGGGAGATTGGGTGGTGCCGATTACCGGTTCGTACCGGGGATACGAGATTTGTCAGCTGCCGCCCAACTCCCAGGGCTTCGCCGCCCTGATGGCTCTTCATATTTTGGATCGCTTCGATTTGAGGGCGGTCGAGCACGGCTCCTTCGACTATTATCATCTGCTCGTGGAAGCGATCAAGCTCAGCTTTCGCGACCGTAACGCCTGGCTGACCGATCCGGCGTTTCATTCCATTCCGCTTGATCGACTGCTCAGCGCCGAATATGCGGTGGAGCTTGCCGCTTCCATCCGGCCGGACCGGGCCTCCGAAGCGGCTGCGCAGCCGGCCGGCAGCGATACGGCGTATGCCGCCGTCGTCGATGCCGAGGGCAACGCCGTGTCGTTCATCCAAAGCCTCTATTTCGAATTCGGCTCCGGCGTTGTCGCCGGCAGTACGGGCGTGCTGCTGCAAAATCGCGGCTCGTTCTTCTCGCTCGATCCGGCGCATCCGAACTGCCTGATGCCGCGCAAGCGGACGTTCCATACCTTGATGCCGGCGATGGTGTTTCAGGACGGCAAACCGGCCTATCTGCTCGGCACGCAGGGCGGAGAAGGCCAGCCGCAAACGCAGCTTGCGCTGTTGACCCGGATGATCGATTACGGGATGGACCCGCAGCGGGCGATCGACGAGCCGCGTTTCGTCTGGGGAAGGACATGGGGGGAAGCGACGACCGAATTGAAGCTGGAGAACCGCATTTCCGAAGAGACGGCGCAGGCGCTGGCTGCGGCCGGGCACGACGTCCGGCGCGTCGCTGCCTATGACGGCATTGTCGGGCATGCCCATGCGATCGCCATTGACGAACACGGTTTTCGTATCGGAGGAACGGATCCGCGCTGCGACGGTGCGGCTATTGGCTGGTAAATCGAAAAGTAATAAAACATAACATGAACTTTCGAAAAAACCCGCATAGCGAGCGGGTTTTTTTATTGTCGCAAAAAAATATATGATTTAATGTAATATAACCTTACATAAACGTATTGACGGGTTTCTGTCGTCTCGTTATAATTGACGTAAATTACTTGACAAAACGAATATCAAAACCTATCAAAACAATCGATTTGAATGTTGCGATCCAATAATTTATTAGTTTTATCAATTTTCAGTTCGTTTCTTTCAACATGTAATATTTTATGACATAAATAGACGGAGTGGAGGTTGATCAGAATGAGTTTGCGCAGTTTGGACGAGAATGCGGCGGCAGCCGCCCGCTCCGCTGTCCCCGGCAGCGGCCGGCAACTGGTCGAGTTGAACAATGTCGACAAAATCTACCCGAACGGGACGATTGCCGTCCGGCAGGTGAATCTCGCGGTTTCCGAAGGCGAGTTTATCAGTTTCGTCGGCCCGTCGGGCTGCGGCAAATCCACCATTTTCAACATGATTGCCGGCTTGACCGACCATACGCGAGGGAGGCTGTCCGTCCTCGGGACGACGCCGAGAGATGCGCGCACCCATAACGAAATCGCCTTCGTCTTTCAGGAGCATACGCTGCTGCCGTGGACGAATCTGCTCGAGAACGTGACGCTTCCGCTGAAGCTGCGGGGCGTGCCCCGCAAAGCGCGGGAGGAGGAAGGGCGAAGGGCGCTTGAGCTGGTCGGGCTCGGCGACAGCGTCAAGTCGCTGCCCCGTCAGTTGTCGGGCGGCATGAAAATGAGGGTGTCGATCGCCAGGGCGCTCGTGTCGAGGCCGAAGCTGCTGCTTATGGACGAACCGTTCGGCGCGCTGGACGAAATTACGCGGCAGACGCTGCAGGACGAACTGCTGAACATCTGGCAGAACGACAAGCGGATGACCGTGCTGTTTATTACGCACAACGTGTTCGAAGCGGTTTTTCTTTCGACCCGTGTCGCCGTCATGACGCCAAGGCCCGGCAAGATCACCGAAATCGTCGATATTCCGCAGCCGTTCCCGCGCGAAGAAACGTTCCGCTCCGATCCGCAGTTCGGCGAGTACGTCCGGGCCGTGTCGGAGGCGATGAAATTCAAGCCGGCCGCAGCCGGGGAAAGGGAGTGAATCCGATGGCCAAACCGATGCCGCAAGAAGCGCTCACCCCGTCCGTACGCCGGGGGCTGAACGCGCCATCTGCAGGAGAGGGCGGCAAGAGCGGCGCTTTCGATCCGTTCCGGGAGAGGCTGCAAAAAATATTGCCGCCGCTTGCCGTGTTCGTCCTATTCGTCGGCGGCTGGGAGCTGCTGGTTCAGCTGCTCCGGATTCCGCCGTATCTTGTGCCGAAGCCGAGCGATATCGTCAAGGCCGCGTCGGACAACGCGAGCAATCTGCTGACGTCGGTCAGCACGACCGTCATGGAAGCGGTGGTCGGGTTTCTGGCCAGCGTTGTGATCGGTACACTGATGGCCATTCTGCTCGCGCTGTCCAAGACGATCGAGAAGAGCGTCTATCCTTACGCCATTATTTTGCAGACGATCCCGATCGTCGCCGTCGCGCCGATTATCGTCATCTGGTTCGGCGCCGGGCTCAATGCCATCGTAATCATTTCGTTCATCATCAGTTTTTTTCCGATTTTGTCCAATACGCTGATCGGACTCCATTCGACTGACCGCAATATGACCAATCTGTTCGATCTGTACAATGCGACGAAGCTGCAAACGATGTGGCGGCTGCGCATTCCGGCTGCTTTGCCTTATATCGTGGCCGGGTTGAAAATTTCCTGCTCGATGTCGGTAATCGGCGCTATCGTCGGCGAGTACATCGCCGGAATCGGCGGCGGCAAGGGCGGACTGGGCTATGCGATAACGGTGGCGACGAACAAGCTCCATACGCCGTATCTGTTTGCTTGCGGGTTATCCGCTTCGCTTGTCGGCATCTGCTTCTTTTTGCTCATCAACCGGTTATCCAGATGGCTGCTCAGTTCCTGGCACGAATCCGAAATGCGCCACTAGTTCCGAATCCTCGAAACGTTAATTTCCGAAACGTAGTTTTCAGAAGCGTTAATTCAATTAGAAGCGCTAATCATTAGGGGGAGTTATCATGCAAAAACAGACGATTCCGGATTGGCCGATTCGCCGGCTCGCCGTATTGATGTTCGCCATGACGCTTGTCGCAGCCTGCGGCAACGACGCCAAAGGCGGGGAAACAAGCGGGACGGGAAGCAGCGGGGCGGAAAAGGTGAAGGTGACGGCGGTGACGAACTGGTTCGCCCAGGCCGAGCACGGGGGGCTGTACGCTGCGCTTGAGAAAGGGTTCTATGAGGAGGCCGGGCTGGACATGACGATCGAGCCGGGCGGTCCGCAAGTGTCGTCCACGCAAATCGTAGCTTCCGGGAAAGCGCAGTTCGGCATGGGCCAGGCGGACCAAATTTTGCTCGCGCGCGAAAGCGGCATTCCGCTCGTTGTCATATTCGCTTCTTTCGAGACGAGTCCCCAGGGATTGATGGTGCATAAGGAAGAAAACATCGCGTCGCCGGCGGAACTGGAAGGCCGCAACGTTTATGTGGCGAGCGGGGCGAGCTACTGGGAATATTTGAAGAAGGCTTACAATCTGCAAGACGTTCAGGAGATGGCTTATACCGGTTCGCTGGCGCCGTTCCTCGCCGACGGCAAGGTTGCCATCCAGGGCTACGTCACGAGCGAGCCGTACGAGATGCGCGAGCAAAATGTGGACGTCGACTTCCTGCTGAACGCCGATTTCGGCTACAATCCGTACGCCAACGTGCTGTTTACGACTGAGAGCTACCTGAAGGAAAATCCCGAGATCGTAAAGGCGTTCGTCAACGCTACGGCCAAAGGATTCGACTATTTCAAGGAACATTACGAAGAGATCAATCCCGTCATTCAAAAGGAAAATCCGGATATGCCCCTTGAAAAGCTGAACTATGCGGCGGAGGCGATGATCCCGCTCGTATACGGCGAGGAAGCGCAGAAGAGCGGCGTCGGCCGGATGACGCAGGAGCGCTGGGATACGTTGGCGCAGCAAATGACGGAAGCGGGGCTGCTGAAAGAAAAGCCCGATGTGACCCAAGTGTTTACAAACGAATTTTTCGAATAAGGACCGTTGCTGGAACAAAAGGGGATTCCGAAGGAGGACGGACGATGGGAAACGACTGGAGAACGCGGATCAGGCAAGAGATCGACGAAGCGTGTTTGCTGTGGGACGAAACGTCGCGCGCCAAGCTTTCGACGGACTACCACCATTTTTCGCCGGTATTGGTCAAAGAGCTGCAGGGGAAGATGGCCGAATGCATCGTCAGCCCCCGGAACGAGAAGGAGCTTGAAACGATACTCGCGTTTGCGGCGGAGGAGAAGGTGCCGGTGACGGTGCGCGGGAACGGCACGGGCAATTACGGCCAGTGCGTGCCGCTCACAGGCGGCATTGTCGTTCACTTTGCCCGGATGAACCGGATCGCGGAGATCGGTGACGGCTATATGATCGCCGAGCCGGGCGCCCGCATGGGACGGATGGAGCAGGCGGCAAGGGCGAAGGGCCAGGAAATGCTCGCTATGCCTTCCACCTATCAATCCGCTACGATCGGCGGCTTTCTGAACGGCGGTTTCGGCGGCATCGGTTCGATTCGCTGGGGCACGATCTGGGACGGCATGGTCCAGTCGATGAAGCTGAAGACGATCGAATCCCCGCCGGCCACGCTGTATACGACCGGAAACGACATGCTTCCTTATCTCCATACGTACGGGACGGTGGGTGTCCTGGCGGAGGTGCGGGTCAAGCTGGCTCCCCGCGTGGAGTGGATGCAGCTGGCGGCGACGTTCGCAAGATGGCAGGATGCGGTGCGGTTCGCGCAAGATGTCGCGGCTGACGACGCCGTCGGCAAGCGGCTCGTATCGGCGCATGAATGGCCGATTCCGCGATATTTTCAGCCGCTGCGGCTGCCGGAAGGACGATCCGCCGTGCTGCTGGAGATCGACGAACGGCATGAAGCCGCCGTCCGATCCAAGTGCGCCGAATGGAACGGAAGCATCGAGTTGACCGTGCCTGCGGAGAAATATCACAAAGGAACGGGCGTCTCCGATTTTTCATGGAACCATACGACGCTGTGGGCGCGCAAGGCCGATCCGGACATGACGTATCTCCAGACGACGTACAGCTGGGATAAGCTGTTCGAGCAGATGGCGGCGCTGAAAGCCGAGTTTCCGGAATATATTAATCATCTCGAATTCAACCGGAGCGCCGGCCAGCTCCGCATCGCCGGATTGCCGCTGATGCGGTTCGAATCGGCCGACAGGCTGAACCGGATCATAGACCGCTGCCGGGAGCTCGGCGTGGCGGTCAGCAATCCGCATACGTGGGACCTGGAAGACGGAGGCCGTTCCTACGAGCATCACAAGCTGTGGGAGCTGAAGCGGCGGAATGACCCGCATCTGCTGCTTAATCCGATGAAGCTGAGACCGGCGGCGGGTCAGGCGCGATGAGCCGATTCGGCGGCGTCGTCGTACGGCGCGCGGTACCTTGCGTCATGCGGGATGGCGTCAAGCTGTACAGCGACATTTACATGCCGGACGAACGCGGTGAATTTCCCGTATTGCTGATGCGCCAGCCGTACGGCCGCACGATCGCTTCCACCGTCACGTACGCTCATCCGGTCTGGTACGCCCGCCACGGTTACATCGTCGTCATCCAGGACGTCCGGGGCCGAGGAGATTCCGAAGGCGAGTTTGCGCCATTCATCCAGGAAGGGGCCGACGGCTTCGATACCGTCGAATGGGCGGCGGCGCTGCCCCAATCGAACGGCCGCGTCGGCATGTACGGCTTCTCCTACCAGGGCATCACCCAATGGGCGGCGGCCGCGGAACGGCCTCCTTCGCTGAAGGCGATCGCCCCGGCGATGTGTCCGGCCGATCTGTATCACGGCACGTTCTATCCGCACGGCAGCTTCGCCATCGGCGACAAGCTGCCCTGGGCGTTCCAGCTCGCTCGCGACACGGCCAGAAGAGCGGGGGATGCCGAGGCGGCCGAACAGTGCACGCGGATGATGCGCCATCCGGACGACTGGCTGTTTCACGTACCGGTGACCGATCGGCATCCGCTGTTGGAACGCTATTTTCCAACCTACTACGAATGGTGCGAGCATACGGAATACGACGGTTACTGGCGGGAGCGAAACTGGCTGCCGCGGCTGGCGGAATGCCCGATTCCGGCTCTGCATATCGGCGGCTGGTACGATTCCTACCTGATGGGCACGCTCGGCTCGTTTGCGGCGCTGCAGGAAGCGCCCGGCCGGGAACGGACGATTCACCGCCTTATCGTCGGACCCTGGGGCCATATTCCTTGGGGCCGGATGGCCGGCGGAGCGGACCATGGACCGGCGGCGGACGGGGATATTCATATGGAGCAGCTGCGCTGGTTCGATTACTGGCTGAAAGGAAACGCCGACGCCGATCCTTCCGCCGAGCCGCCCGTCCGCTATTTCGAGCAGTACAGCAATTCGTGGCGGACGGCCCGGCGCTGGCCGGCAGCGTATGCGCCGGATACCGGGAAGAGCGGCTTCCGGCTTTATCTCTCGGGAACGCCGAAACCGGCGAACGGCGCGCTGGGCGGCGGCGTTCTGGCGCCGTCGCCCGGCCGGGAAGAGGAGGAGACGGCCGACGTATTCGTCTACGACGCCCGTCTGCCGATGCGGACGGACAATTGCCTCCCCTCCGACCGGAGCGCGATTCAGGACCGCTATGAAATTTTGGTGTATTCCGGAGAGCCGCTCGACCGTACCATTCATCTGTTCGGCTCACCGAAGCTGGTCGTCCGCTGCCAGACGATGGGCGGTCCGACCGATCTCGTCGCGACCTTGACAGTCGTCAAGCCGGACGGCAAGGCGCGGTTTCTGAGCGTCGGCCGAACGGAGATCGGCCGTCCGGCCGCTCAAGGAGCCGCCGCTGCCGGCGCGGCGGACGGAGACATGGCGGACGAAGCGGAGCCGGCGGCTGAGGCTTCGGCCGGCAGCGCTGGCGAGTGGGAACGGGCGGTGATCGATATGCGGCCGTTCGCGGCCGCGATCGAAGCGGGAGACGCGCTGCGGCTCGAGCTGACGGGGAGCGCCTTTCCGCTGTTCGCGCGGCATCCGAACGCCGGACCGGAGGGCCGGCATCGGGCGGGCGAGGAGAAGCTCGGCATCGTCGCCGTGGCCGTCTGCCGGGACAACGGCGGTGCGGCGTATGTCGAACTGCCTGTTGCGCCGCTTGATGACGATGCGGTCGGCGGGTAAAGCCGAGTATAACCGAAGAAAGGGTGAGCTTCCGGATGAAGAGACTGGGTCATGCCCGCAGCCATTGGCATGTTTCGCGGGAAGGAGTCGATTTGCGGCGAAGGCTGGAGCAGCCGGACACGGTCGCCATTCATGCGGAACCGCAGCAGCTTGTTTTCGACCTGAAGCGCACAGCGCTGATCGTCGTCGATATGCAGAACGATTTTTGTTCCCGGGGCGGTTGGGTCGACTATATCGGCGGCGATTGCGACACCCTGATGGCGCCCGTGGAGCCGCTCAACCGGCTGTTGCCCGCGCTGCGGGAACGGGACGTTCCCATCCTGTGGCTGAACTGGGGCAATCGCCCGGATCGTCTCAATTTGAGCCCGTCGGTGCTTCATGTGTACAACGGTGACGGGGAAGGGCGGGGCATCGGCGATCCGCTGCCGGACAACGGCTCGCGCGTGCTGGAGAAAGGCAGTTGGGGGGCGGCGATCGTTTCCGGACTGGATGCGTCGCCGGACGATATTTATGTCGACAAGTATCGGATGAGTGGATTTTGGGATACGCCGCTCGACAGCATTTTGCGCAATCTGTCCGTGCATACGGTGCTGCTGGCCGGCGTCAATCTCGACCAATGCGTCATGGCGACGCTGCAGGACGCTGTCAATTCGGGATATGACGCGGTGCTGCTCCGGGACTGCAGCGCCACCAATTCGCCGCCGTACTGTGCGGATGCGGCGATCTACAACATTAAGCAATGCTACGGCTTCGTCGCCGATTCGGCGGAACTGCTGCGGGCGATGAACGGCGGGCATGAAAGGGGAAGCGAGCGATGACGATTTCCGGACTTCATATGGCGGCCGGGCATATCGAGACTTGTCCGGTCTACAAAATCAAAAGTACCGATTCCAACAAATTCGTGCTGTTGACCGATCGGGAACTGACGCCGTTCGTATCCGTCGTCGAAATTTTCGACGAAGGCGGCCGCACGCCGCCGAACGAGCATGCCGAAGCGTACGAATATTTCTATGTGTTGAAGGGAGAGGGGTACGCGACGGTCGGCGATACGAGCATTCCGATCCGGCAAGGCTCGTTCTTCATCGTGCCGCCGGGCCGCACCCATGCGGTCGTCAATACGGGCGAAGGCAAGCTGTATGTGCTGACGACGATGGTGCCCGACGAGAAGTTTTCGGATCTGATCAAATCCGGTCCGCGGGCGGAGCTGGACGAGGAAGATCTGGCCGTGCTGGGGGCCCTTCGATGAACGACCGGTGGAATGCCTATGCCGCGGAGCGTATCGTGCTGGAACCGACGGCGGACGGGCCGCTTTCGGGACTGGAGTTTGCGGCGAAGGACGTTTTTCGGGTGGCCGGCCATATATCCGGCGCGGGCAACCCGGACTGGCTGCGCACGCATAGTCCGTCCGAACGGACGGCGGAGGCGATTTCCCGGCTGCTCGCACAGGGCGCCCGGCTTCGCGGCATGACGCACACGGATGAGATGATGTACAGCCTGAACGGTCAGAACGTGCATTACGGCACGCCGGTCAACCCGAATGCGCCGGACCGGATTCCGGGAGGGTCGTCCAGCGGCTCGGCCGTAGCGGTTGCCGCCGGATTGGCCGATTTTGCGCTCGGCACCGACACCGGCGGCTCGATCCGGGTGCCGGCCGCTTATTGCGGCGTGTACGGGATCAGGCCGACGCACGGACTGGTTCCGACCGCCGGCGTCATTCCGCTCGCGCCCAGCTTCGACACGGTCGGATGGCTGGCGCGGGACGCGCAATTGCTGCACGATGTCGGCGTCGCTTTGCTGAACAAAACGGGGAAACGGGCAGCAGATGCGGCAGGCGCAAAAAGAAACAGGGCGGAGGAGGCGGCTGATCGGGGGGGAGCCGTACGGAAGCCTCCTGCCGCCAGCCTGAAAACAGGCGCCGCGCAGCCGTTCAAGCGGATGCTGCTCGCGATTGAGGCGTGGGAGCTGGCCGAACCGCCGGTGCGGGTGAGGCTGGTTAAAGATGTCACTTCCATGGCCAAGACCTGTGTCGACAGCGACTGGGCCGTGATCGCTCCGGAAGGGCTGGCGGCCTGGATGCGGGCGTTTCGCATCGTTCAAGGGCTGGAAATATGGGATACGCACGGACCATGGATCGAACGCGCGCATCCCGTATTCGCCCCCGACATTGCGGAGCGGTTCGCATGGGCGAGCAAATTGAAACGAAAGGATAGCGGCGCGGAACTGAGATTATGGTTCGACGTTCGGGCGCGGCTTAGGGAGCAGCTTGGGGATGACGGTCTGCTCGTCATCCCGACGGTGCCCGGTCCCGCTCCGCAGCGGAACGTATCCGGGGCGGCGAACGAAGAACGACGCTCTCGCGCCATGCAGCTGACCTGTATTGCCGGACTGGCCGGTTTGCCCCAGGTGCATATTCCGACCGGCGCGGCGGACGGCGCGCCGATCGGCCTTTCGGTCATCGCCGGACCGGGACGGGATTTGCAATTGCTGTCCTGGGTCGCGGAATGGGCGAAGCAGCGGCCGACCGGTATTCGGCAAGCGGCGTGGGGGGCCGCGGCGGAACGGTGATATCACGCGGCCTCGTTGCCTGAAAGCCGGCAGAGCGCCTGCTGCTTTCGCTTTCGCCGCGAAACGGCGAAGCCGCAGACGCTTGCAGGAGCGGGAAACCGGCAGCTTGACGTAGATGCGCAGGCGTGTCGGCGCGTCGGCGTATAGGAAGGCGCATATGAATATAGAGGAGGGAGCCTGATGTTTACAAGGTATGAGGGCGTTGCCTGGGAAGAACGTTTCCTGCCGCGGTTGACACGAAAGCAGGTGAAGGAATTGCCGAAGGAACATGCGCTCGTCATACTGCCTATCGGGGCAGTCGAGCAGCACGGCGATCATTTGCCGGTTATGACGGATGCGCTGATCGGCGAAGCGACCTTGACGGATGCGCTGGAGAAAATCGATCCGGCCGAGCAGATCTGGCTTATTCCGCCGATCGCCTACGGGAAAAGCAATGAGCATCTCGGCATTCCGGGCACGATATCGCTTTCGGCGTCCACGCTTGCCGGCATCGTCTCGGATATCGCCTACAGCCTGAAGGCCAGCGGGTTTCGCCGGTTGCTGCTGTTCAATACGCATGGCGGCAATACCGATCTGCTGAACGTGGTGGCGCGGGAAATTCGCATTGCGACCGGGATGATGGTGTTTTCCCTGTCTCCTGCAAGCCTGGGCGTCGCCGCCGATCTGCTGCCGCCGGAGGAGCTGGAATTCGGCATTCACGGCGGCGATTACGAAACGTCGATCGTCATGTATCTGAAGCCGGGCTGGGTGCAGGAGCACTGCCGCGTGCGCGAAATGCCGGCGATGAACCGGTACCGTTTTTTGACGCTCGAAAAAGCGATCCGGTTTGCCTGGAAAATGGAGGATGTGTCCCGCAGCGGCATTCTCGGGGATGCGACCCGGGCGACGGCCGAAAAAGGGCGCATCATTCAGGAGCGCGCGTCCGATCTGATGGCCAAGGCGTTCGTCGAAATTAGCAGGTTCGAAATCAAGCAGCTGCTCGAGGAAACGTCGGCGGGAGCGGCAATGGGATAATCGCGGATCGATTCGGTTTCAGGAAGAAAGGAGGCGGCAGCGAATGGCGAAAGCAGGCGCCGGCGGCGCTGTTCTGGAAATCATCAATGCCCGCCTGCCGCTAGCCGATGAGCGGCATTATTATACGCTTCGTGCGGAGAACGGCGTCTGGACGGCGATCGGGCGCCAGAGCGGGCGGCTGGAGCCGGGCGGTTATCTTTCCCTCGACATGCCGGAGGGGGCGTACGCGAAACGGCTCGATGCCGAAGGCAAGCTTGTCTTGCCCGGGTTGGTCGACGCCCATATGCATCTCGACAAGGCGTTTTCCCTGCCTTGGGCGGCCAACCGGTCGGGAACGCTCGCCGAAGCGATCGCCAGCTATTCGCGCCAGGCGCCCTTATTTGCCAAGGATGAAATCAAGGCGCGCATGACAAGGATGGCGCTGCAAGCCGTTTCCTACGGCACGACGGCCATCCGGACCCATATTGACGTGCATGCGGAAGCGGGCGCGCAAGTGGCGCTGCGATCGGTGGAAGCCGCGCTGGAAGTGAAGGAGAAGCTGGCGCCTTGGGTCCGGGTGCAAATATTCCCGATGGCGCCTTATCGCGCGCAGCCCGGCTTCGGCATGGAGCTGATCGGGGAGATGCTGGCGATGGGCGTCGACGGGATCGGCGGCGCGCCTCATCTGGCTGACGAGCCGGAAGCGCACATTGACCGGATATTCGAACTGGCGGACCGTTACGGCTGTCCGGTCGATCTGCACGTCGACGAAAGCGACGATCCGGCGATGAGGACGTGCGTCTATATCGCGGAGCGGACAGCCGCATACGGAATGGGCGGCCGTGTCGTCGCCGGCCATCTCTGCTCGCTTTCGGCCATGAATCCGGAGGACGCGGCATACGCGATCGGACGGCTGGCGGAGGCGGGGGTCGCCGCCGTCACGCTCCCCGCGGCCAATCTGTATTTGCAGGGGCGGGCCGACCGTCGGGCGGTGCGGCGCGGCGTGACGCGGGTGAAGGAGCTGGCGGCGGCGGGCGTGCCGGTCGCGGCGGCTTCGGACAACGTGCACGATCCGTTTCATCCGTTCGGCCGCGGCGATCTGCTGCAGATCGCGCTCATTGCGGCCTATGCCGCTCATATGGGGGCCCCGTCGGATTTGCGGCAACTGCTGCGGATGATCACGGAAATCCCGGCCGGCATCATCGGGATTTCCGGTTACGGCATCAAGGCCGGCTGCGAGGCGGACTTCGTCGTCATAGACGCCCGCTCGCCGGAGGAGCTGTTTGCCATGCAGCCGGAGCGGCGCTGGGTTTACCGTGCCGGCAGCTGTCTGGCAGCCGCCGCTCCGCCGGCTGCATGGGCCGATCCGGCGCTCGCGGATGAGTGGGCGGCCGCGCGGAACGTCGGCTTCGCCGGGGTGTTAGCGGAACGGTAATGTCACAATGCTGAAACGTCGCAATGCTGCAACGCCGCAATGTCGCAGTGTTGCAGCGCCGCAATGCTATAACGTCGCAACACCACAATACTGCAAAACCGCAAAACTTCATCGCGCAATGCGCAACGCCGATACAGCCGGTACGTGGGCGGGCTTCGCCGTTCGCGTCCGAGCACCCCGCGGGGCGGGCCTCGCCGTTCTCGTTCGAGCGGTACACGGGCAGGGGCGACTCTGCGGTAACAAGCGTCCAGGCAGAGGGCAGTGCCGCCGTTTCGCGCGAATGGGCGAAGAACGGGCGTTAAGGGCGGTCAGGGCATCGTCCGGCAAACTCCAGGGACATCCGACAGACGGGTGTCCCTGTTTGTTGCGGACGGAAGTGGGGACCGATATAATAAAGGTCAATAACGCAACACCGGGAGGCGAAAAAGTGGACGAATTCGCGCGCATCCGGCACTGGACGCACGGGCGCCAGAGCGCGGACATGCAGCGCCGGCAAGGCGTCGTGCTGGGCATCGGTGACGACGCCGCCGTCGTGGAGCCGCCGGCGGATGAAACGGAGCCGCTGCAATGGGTGCTCGCGGTCGACACGATGGTGGAGACCGTTCACTTCGCCGACGCGACGATGTCGGAAGAGGATGTCGGCTACAAGGCGCTCGCCGCGAATGTGAGCGACATCGCGGCGATGGGCGGAGTGCCGCGGCATGCGCTCGTCTCTGTCAGCGTGCCGCCTTCGTACGGGGCGGACCGCATGCGCCGCCTGTACGACGGGCTGTACGCGTGTGCCGACCGTTACGGCGTCGCGGTCATCGGCGGCGACACGACGTCGTCGCCGCAGCATCTTGTCATCGCCGTGACGGTGATCGGCACCGTCGCGGCGGGACGGGCGCTTCGCCGCTCAGGTGCGCAGCCTGGCGACGCCGTATTTGTGACCGGCCCGGTCGGCCTGTCGGCTGCCGGGCTGCATTGGCTGCTCGCGCGGCAGAATGAGCCGCTCGCGCAGCCGCCGCCGGAGGCGGCCGCGCTGGTGCGGGCGCATCGCCGCCCCGCGCCTTCGGTGCGCGCCGGGCAGCTGCTGGCGGCGCGCGGCACGTGCCGGTCGCTGAACGATGTCAGCGACGGGCTCGCGAGCGAGGCGTGGGAGATCGCCGAAGCGTCGGGCGTGCGCCTCGTGCTGCGCGAGGCGCTGCTGCCGCGCAGCGGCAGTCTGGCCGCCTACGCATCGCGCGCGGGCGTCGACCCGCTGGAGTGGATGCTGTACGGCGGCGAAGATTATGTGCTGGTCGGCACGCTGGCCGCGGACGATGCGGAGGCTGCAAAGGCGGCTTTCGCCGCGGAAGGGCTGCCTTTTTACGTGATCGGGGAGACGGAAGCGGGCGATCCCGGCGTCGAGCTCGTCGTCCGTTCGGAGCGGCGGGGCGCGGAGGAGCGCAGAGTGCCGCTGGCGAAGCGGGGCTACAATCATTTTGGCGGATAAGTGGTGAATAACGGATGGACAACAGCGGACAAGCCGGAAGCGGACGGCCGGATCGGGCGAGCGCAGTATGGGAGGCCCGGAACGAACGGGACACGGCCGAGCTGGCGCGCCGCCTTGCCGGTCTGGCCCGGCCCGGTACGGTGCTCGCGCTGGACGGCGATCTGGGCGCGGGCAAGACGAGATTTTCGCAAGCGTTCGCGGAGGCGCTGGGCGTGAAGGACGTCGTGAACAGTCCGACGTTTACGATCATTAAGGAATATGAGGGCGAGCGGATGCCCTTCTACCATATGGATGTATACCGGCTATCTCCGGAAGAGGCGGAAGAGCTCGGGCTGGACGACTATTTTTTCGGCGACGGCGCGACGATCGTCGAATGGGCGTCCCTCATCCGGGAGCTGCTCCCGGACGAGCGCCTGGAGATTGAGATCGAGCATGCGGGAGACGATGCCCGGCGCATCGTTTTGACGGGGATCGGTCAGCCGTACGCCTCGTGGTGCGCAACAATCGGACAGATAGGAGACGACAAACATGAACGATAAGGAGCGGAAGCGGGAGAAGATGGATAATCCCGTTGTCTTGGCGCTGGATACGTCGACCGCTTCGCTGGCTGCCGCAGTGGTCCGGGGGACGGAGGTGCTCGGCGAGATCGGCTCGGTTGCGGAGCGGAATCATTCGGTACTGGTCGTGCCGAAGCTGCAGGAGCTGCTTCGTTCGTGCGGTTTGACGGGCCGGCAGGTGGATGGCATCGCGGCCGGCCGCGGACCGGGGTCGTACACCGGCATGCGGATCGGCGTTACGGTCGCCAAGACGCTCGCCTGGGCATGGGGCAAGCCGCTCGTCGGCGTCTCCAGTCTGGAAGGGCTCGCTTACGGCGCGTTTCATCGGGGGATGGAGCAGCAGGCCGGGACGGCGGATAGAGCCGGAGCCGCTGCGGCAGATGCCGGCGCAGACGACGGCACGACCTGGATTGTGCCGATTATGGATGCGCGGCGGGGACAGGTTTATACGGGTGCCTTCGCCGCCGGCGATTCCGGAGCGAAATGGGAGCGGCTTGCGGATGACGGCATCCGGATGATGGATCGCTGGATGAGCGAGCTGCTGCAGCGGCTTGAAGCCGAGCGGCACCGCCGCGTCCGGAACTTGTGGATCGCCGGCGACCTGACGCAGCACGAAGCGGCGGCCGGCCGGCTGGGAGAAGATGTTGCCGCCGCGTTCGGCGATGACGCGCCGCAAGTGCGGCTGCTCACCTATTATATGGAGGGCCGCTGGATCGGGCGGCTGGGCGGATACCGGCTTGCGGCCGGCGAATCGGACGATGTCCATGCGCTGGTGCCGAACTATACCCAGCTGGCCGAAGCGGAAGCGAAGCTGCTCGCCAGGGAGGAGGCCAACCGGTGAAGTCGGATCATGAACTGGAATTCCGTCCGCTGCGGCTTGAGGATATTCCGGCGGTCGTAGCCATCGAACAGGAGGCGTTCACGAGTCCCTGGACGGCCGAAGCGTTCGAGAACGAGCTGCGCAACAATCATTTTGCCCGCTACTTGGCCATGTGGCACCGGGGAGAACTGATCGGATACGGGGGCATGTGGACGCTTATCGACGAAGCGCATGTCACCAATATCGCGGTGCGGGCCGATTACAGGGGACAAGGATTCGGCAAGCAGCTGATGCGGGAACTGCAGCAGCTGGCCGTTCGGAACGGCATGGAGCGGATAACGCTCGAGGTGCGGGTTTCGAACGAGCGGGCGCAGCGGCTGTACCGCCAATTCGGCTTCGAGCCGGCCGGCCTGCGTCCCGGTTATTATACCGACAACAAGGAAGACGCTTTGATCATGTGGGCGGAATTAGGGAATATGAAGGCTGGTGAGCGATCATGACGAAATGCGGGCAGCCCGATCCGACGCGCGCTGCTTCTGCCGCGGAGACCGCGGCGGTCGGAGGCGAAACGGCGGCCGCCGGGGACAGCGTCATCCTTGCGGTGGAGACCAGCTGTGACGAAACGTCCGTCGCCATCGTGAAGAATGGCCGTCAAATTCTGGCCAATCTTGTGTCGAGCCAGATTGATACGCATCGCAAATTCGGCGGCGTCGTGCCGGAAATCGCCTCACGCAAGCATGTGGAGTCCATTACGATGCTGATGGAGGAGGCGGTGCGGTCGGCGGGGCTAAGTTTGCAGGACATTACCGCGGTCGCGGTCACGCAGGGTCCCGGACTTGTCGGTTCCCTGCTCGTCGGCGTCGTCGCCGCGAAAAGTTTGGCGCTGGCGCTGGACGTTCCGCTCATCGGCACCCATCATATCGCCGGGCATATTTATGCGAACCGGCTCGTGGAGGAAATGGTCTATCCCGCTATGGCGCTGGTCGTATCCGGCGGCCATACGGAACTGGTGCTGCTGGAGCGGGAAGGCGTGTTCCGCGTGATCGGCCGCACCCGGGACGACGCCGTCGGGGAGGCTTACGACAAGGTCGCCCGGGCTCTGCAATTTCCGTATCCCGGAGGGCCGCATATCGACCGTCTGGCGCAGGAGGCCGATGAGGCGATCGAGCTCCCGCGCGCCTGGCTCGAGCCGGATTCGTACGATTTCAGCTTCAGCGGCTTGAAATCCGCTGTTCTGGCGGCGATCAACCAGGCGAAGATGCGCGGCGAAGCGCCGATGCGGGCCGCGCTCGCCCGCGGTTTTCAGGAGTCGGTCATCGACGTGCTGACGACGAAGGCGCTGCGGGCGGCCGGCGAATACGGCGCCAGACAGTTGCTGTTGTGCGGCGGCGTCGCCGCCAATGCCGGCCTTCGCGCCGCCCTGGCGGAGCGGTGCGCCGAGGCCGGCCTGCCGCTGCTCGTTCCGCCGCTGTCGCTATGCACGGACAACGCGGCGATGATCGCCGCCGCGGCCGAGCTGAAGTGGCGGCGGGCGGAGTGGACGCCGCTCGATATGAAGGCGGATCCGTTGCTTTCGCTGGAGGCGTGGTCGGTGAAGGATGAGGCTGCGGCAGCGAAACGGTAAATCGCGGCGCCTTTTCGAATTTGGGTTTGACAGTTCGCATGCGGATGACTATAATAGTCACCAATACTTCTTTATCCATACCTTGCAAACGCAATGATCGGGAACAGTAAGGCCCAGCCGGGAAAGAAGCGGCCGTCATCCTGGGGATGAGGCGGCTTTGGCAAGAGAACTGCGGGACGGTGCGACGCAGTCGAAGGCAGCCTGAAGCTCGCCCGTGAGCGGAACGGTGGAACTTGACGGCGCGATGTTATGCGGCCGGTAAGATGTACATCGTTACGGCTGACCCCCGTCATCGGGTGCGCTGGCGTCCTGTCCGGACAGGTCGCTGGCGGCAGAGTGGGCGCAGCATCCTTATAAGGGGGGCTGGCGTCAACAAGGGTGGTACCGCGCGGGCCTGTTTACAGCCTGTCGTCTCTTGAATACAAGAGGCGGCGGGCTGTTTTTAGTTGGCGGGAAGAGGCAGGTTGGACAGTATGCCACCGGAAAATTTCCGGGCGGGCGCAGTTAAGACGGAACAGTGCGTAAGTGAAAGGTAAATGACATTCATTTCATATCGGAAACGCTGTGAACAGGAGCAGTAGGGCAAAGTGGCGGAACATGTGATGACGCTGCGGAACGGAACGTCCGCGTTGGTTGTCGCGACAGAGAGCTGCGGGATGGTGCGACGCAGCCGAAGCCGCGGTCCGAACTCGCCTGGGAGCGGAATGGCGGAAGCAGCGGGCGGCAGCCGGCGATCGGCGCTGCACCCGAGTACGCCGTTACGGTTAACCCCCGTGATCGGGTGCCGTTCGGGCAAAGGCGCATTTTAAGCGGAAAACGGTCGGGAATCCATTGATCTGACGAGGTTCGGATCGATCGGACCGGTTTTCGGTGATTGAAGCGTGTTTGTCTGGCGGAGAAAGCGGTTCGAGCCGATGCTTCGAGGCTGCCTTGCAGCGGACTCAGGCATCGTGATCGAACAAGTAGAGTGGTACCGCGGCCGGTTGCAAGCCTGTCGTCTCTTCGGAAGAAGGGATGGCAGGCTTTTTTTCGTGGCGGTCTTGCGGCTGCCTTCAGTCTATTCATTCAGGAGGGATATGATCATGAACGAAAAACAGGAGTATACTCGAGTACAAATATTCGATACGACGCTGCGGGACGGTGAGCAGTCACCAGGTGCTGCGATTGAGCCCGAGCGGAAAATCGTCATCGCAAGGCAACTGGCCAAACTGGGCGTCGACGTGATTGAACCGGGCTTTCCGGTCTCAAGCCCCGGCGAATTCGCCGCGGTGCAGCAAATTTCGCGCGAGCTTCAGGGCGTGGAAATCGCCGGCTTCGCCCGCGCCGTCAAGGGCGATATCGACGCGGCGGTGCGCGCGACGCAGGATGCGGGCAAACGTCGTCTGCATCTGTTTATCTCCTCGTCGGATATCCATCTGAATTACCAGCTGCGCAAATCCCGCGAGGAGGTCGTGCGCCAGGCGCGCGAGATGGTCGCTTACGGCAAGCAGTTCGTGGACGAAATTGAATTTTCGGCAATGGATGCGACCCGTTCGGGGCGCGAATTCGTAATCGAACTGGTGGAAGCCGTCATTGCCGAAGGGGCCACGATCATCAATTTGCCGGACACGCTCGGTTATGCGCTGCCAGGGGAAATAACCGAACTGTTCCAGACGGTGCGCAAGGAAGCGCGGGGCGGAAACACGGTGCGTTACAGCGCGCATTGCCATAACGGACCTGGGGCTGGCGGTCGCCAACAGTCTGGCGGCCATCGGAGCCGGGGCGACGCAAATCGAAGTGACGGTCAACGGGATCGGCGAGCGCGCCGGCAACTGTTCGCTCGAGGAGCTCGTGATGGCGATCGAAACCCGGAAGGAGGCGCTGCGGGCGGAGACCGGCATCAACATCGGCGAAATTTATGAAACGTCCCGCCTTGTCAGCCGGTCGATGCATTTTCCGATCGCATTCAACAAGCCGATCGTCGGCAGGAACGCTTTCCAGCACGAATCGGGCATTCACCAGGATGGCTTGCTCAAAAACCGCAGCACCTATGAAATTATGGACCCGGAAGCGATGGGCATTCCGCGCAGCATGATCGTGCTCGGCAAACATTCGGGACGCCATGCGATCCGGCATCGGCTGGCCGAATTCGGCATTGAAGTGACCGACGAGCAAATGCAGGACATTTACGACCGTTTCAAAGCGAAAGCGGATGAGCAGAAGATCGTGACCGACGATCAGCTGATCCGCATTGCGGGGGAAACGACCCGGACGCAGCCTGATCCGTATGTACTGGTCGATCTTCAGGTGCTGGCCGGTTCGCAGAAATCCCGGATCGCCTCGGTGACCGTCCGCGGCAGCGCAGACGGACAAGAGCGGACCTATACCGGAGCGGGGACGGGACCGCTCGAGGCGGTCATCCAATGCATCCGGCAGGCGATTCCGGCGGCGGCGGAGTTCGAAGATCTGGAGCTTCACTCGCTGTCTACAGGCGAGGATGCGCATGGCGAAGCGGCCGTATCGATCGTGTACCAAGGCGAACGGTACCGCGGCACGGCCATTCACCAGGATATTGTGCTGGCCGCTGCGCAGGCTTATGTGGCGGCCTGCAACCAGGCGCTGATGAGCGCCGGACGTCGTCAGGCAGCCGGATACGGGGCGCGTCAAGCGGAAGCGAAGTGACTCCTGCAGCAGGTTATCCACAAACCGTGGTCTTACGTGGATAACTGCTGCGAAAGCCTGCCAGCATTGAATTCGGGCTGTGGAGAAAATGGGTGCTGTTTTTTCACAGGATAATTGTGGATAATGTGGATAATGGGGACCGAAAAGGCCGCTTTTCGGTCCTTATTTTTGCAGTCCGGGCGGGGCGTCTTCTAGCCGCAGTCTGAATTGATCAACAATTTAGAAACAATTGTGGATAATACTATGGATAAATCTCGGGTTGCGAAATAGAGCGTAAAAATATATATTATACATAACAAATTTAGACCGAAGCATGGTGATTGTGATGAATTCAACCGATCGAGTACCGTTATATCAGCAAATTCAGGATTACGTCCGCGACCTGATCGTTTCGTCCGGCCTGCAGGAGGGCGATCGCATTCCGACCGAGAAGGAATTGATGGAACGTTTTCAGGTAAGCAAAATTACGGTCGTCAATGCGCTGACGGGGCTCGCCAATGAAGGCTTGATTAAGCGGGTACCCGGACGAGGCAGCTTTGTCAGCCGGCCGGAGACCGCTCATCCGGAACCGGACGAAGCGGAGCGTGCGCCATCGGCCGCCGTCCCGGCAGGCGAGCGGAACGTTCCCCGGCACAGTGGATTTGTCGGTATCGTCATGCCGACGATCGAGGATTATTTTGCGATTCGGCTCATTGGCGGCATCCAGCGGGCCATCTTGGAGAGCGGGTACCGGAGCATGATCCTGCTGACAGAGGGCAGTCTGGAGAGGGAACAGGAAGCGATCAAGACGCTGAAAGAGATCGGCGCGGAAGGCATGCTCATTTTCCCGGTCGACGAAGAGCAGTACAATGAGGAAATATTGAGCATGAAGCTCGCGGGGTTCCCGTTCGTGCTGATCGACCGGTATTTGCCCGGCGTGGAGACTCATTATTTCGCTTCGGACGGCAAGCTCGGCACGGCGATGGCGGTGGACTACCTCTGGGAGCTCGGCCACCGCGATATCGCGATTTGCTCGGATTCCCCCTTGCAGACGGTAACCGTGCAGGAACGTATCGAAGGCTATATGAACGCGCTTAGCGCCAAAGGCGCGCTGATCAATCCGGCGCTGATGATTACCGGCTTCCGCGTAAACGGTGCGGACGGCCTGGAAGAGCATCCGCTGTACCGGTATATTCGCAACCGGATGGCTACCGCCTATATTACGCTCAACGGCAAGCTCGGCGTTCACGTTTACCGGATGGCCGAACGGGCCGGGCTGAAAGTGCCGGACGACTTGTCGATCATATCGTTCGACGATCCGACCTCTGCTGTGGAGGATTTCAGCATGTTCACGCATATTCGCCAGCATGAAGAAGATATGGGATATCAGGCGGCATTGAAGCTGCTGGAAATCGTCCGCACCGGTCACACCAACAAAGGGCCGTTCAGCAAAATGCTGATTCAACCCGAGCTCGTTATCCGCCAGACGACGGGGCCGGTACGAACGGCTGCGGAATGAGCGGTTGTTGAGGCGTAAGCGATCCGAAGATGTTTACGAACCGGAGGTCTGCGGGCGGCCAAAGCCCTGCATTGCGCAATCGGTCGCGGTTCCGTGGCGGTGCGAGTGTGAGCAGGTGCGCAATCGTTCGCAAGACCCGGTAAGCATGCGGCGCAGTAGCGTCATACAAGCTATAAAATACGAGACTGCCGAGGTCACTCCCGGCAGTCTTTTCTTCTATCCGCGCCATCCGTCAAATCTTCACCGGTCCGTCGGTGTGCCTCGCCATCCGTCAATTCGTCCAACGACCGTTTACGCGCCCCGCCTTCAGCGCCTCCATTTCTCGGCAGATTGATTTGGCGAAAAGCCTGCAAAAGCGATAAAGCCCTGCAGGTGCGCAATGGACCGCGTGGCGGGGACGTCGGGCTGCCGCCCGGCCCGGCCTCTGACAGAGATGACGGAGTCGTTGCTGCTTATGCATCCTGGCGTATGACCGCTTCACCCAAGTCGGCTCACCAATATACATATTGAATATATATAAACAATATATTATATTAGTCAATGAATAAGGTTCTTCGCGTTAACAACCGATCGGGTCAATCGGAGCAAGCCGAACGCTAAAAGTAAAGGAGAAGCATAATGCCATACGAAACCGTGAAGCCGAATCAATTAAAACCGATGCTGGACTTTTTGAAAGAAAACATTTATCGTCCGATCGCGGAACTGAAAGTAACCGCCTGGGTGACGCCTGAACCGGTTCCGTATGCGGAGCGCATGTCCGGCCGGAAGGTGGAACTGAAATCGGGCGAACGTTGGGGCGAGCTCTGGGACTGCGCCTGGTTTCATTTTCAAGGAACGGTACCGGACGAGGCTGCCGGCAACAAAACCGTCCTGCTCATCGACGTGAACGGGGAATTGTGTCTGGTCGACGATGAAGGCTCGCCGGTGCAAGGTTTGACGAACGTCAACTCGGAATTCGATCTGTCCCTCGGTTTGCCGGGGAAACGGGTCGTGCATATCAGCGATGCGGCTTCCGGCGGCGAAACGATCGATTTGTGGGGAGACGCGGGCTGCAACGATCTGTTCGGCCGCTATCGCAGCGGCACGTTGAAGGAAGCTTGCGTGGCGATATGCCGGGAAGACGTCCGCCGATTATATTACGACGCCGAGGTGCTGCTCGAAACCGCGGAATGGCTGCCGGAACGCTCGGCCCGCCGGGAGCGCATTTTGCGCGCGCTCTACGACGTATCGCTGCTGCTGACACCGGAATTGCCGGAAGAAGCGGTCGGTCGGGCGCTGGCGCTGCTCGGCGAACAGCTTGCCAAGCGGGGCGGCGATCCGGTTCTGACGATCAGCGCGATCGGTCATGCCCATATCGACCTGGCCTGGCTGTGGCCGATTCGCGAAACGATCCGCAAAGGAGCCCGTACGTTCGCCACGGCGCTGCGCATGATGGAACGGTATCCCGATTATGTGTTCGGCGCCAGCCAGCCGCAGCTGTATGACTGGATCAAGCAGCGCTATCCGAAGCTGTATGCGCAAATTCGCGAACGAATCAAGGAGGGGCGCTGGGAACCGCAAGGGGCGATGTGGGTCGAATCCGATACGAACGTGCCGGGCGGCGAATCGCTCGTACGCCAGATTTTGTACGGCAAACGGTTCTTTATGAAGGAATTCGGTCAGGAGATGAAGTCGCTCTGGATGCCGGACGTATTCGGCTACACCGCCAGCCTGCCGCAAATTTTGAAGAAATCGAATGTCGATTACATGATGACGCAGAAGCTGTCGTGGAGCATCTACAACCGCCACCCCCACCACACCTTCATGTGGGAAGGCATCGACGGCTCGCGCGTGCTGACCCATATGCCGCCGGAGGATACGTACAACAGTCCGGCCGCGCCAAGGTCGATCGCCAAGGCAGAGGCTCAATATCTGGATAAGGGCGTGTCGGAGCATTGCTTGATGCTGTTCGGCATCGGCGACGGCGGCGGCGGTCCCGGCGAGGAGCACCTGGAGCGGCTAGCGCGGGAGAAAAACTTGCTCGGGCTTAGCCCGGTTGTGCAGGAGACGTCCGCGGCGTTTTTCGAGAAGTTGAAGGCCGGCCAGGACCGGTACCAGGTATGGCGCGGCGAGCTGTATCTGGAGCGGCACCAGGGGACGCTGACGACCCAGGCCCGCAACAAGTGGTACAACCGCCGACTGGAGAAAGCGTTGCGGGAGCTGGAGTTTGCCGCCGTGCTGGCCCAAGCGGTTTCCGGCATGCCGTATCCGGCCGCGGAACTGGAGGAGATTTGGAAGGAAGTGCTGCTGTACCAGTTCCACGATATTTTGCCCGGATCGTCGATCAAGCGGGTATACGATGAATCGCTGGCCCGATATGCGCTGCTCGCTGAGCGGGTCGAATCGCTTATTGCCGAACGTTACGGCGAGCTGGCGAAGCGGGCTGCCGGCGGCGATCGGACGATTGTGTTCAACTCCTTGCCGTGGGAGCGGGACGAGTGGTTGAACATCGACGGGCGATGGACGAAAGTCCGCGTTCCATCCATGGGGTATGCCGGAGCGGACGGATTGCTTGGCGGGGACGGTCAGCCGGAGGCGATCGGGAGTCTGCGCGCTTCGGCCGAAGAGCGGCGGATCGAGAACGAGCTGCTTGCGGTCGTCTTCGATGCCGACGGCTCGATCGTCTCGATATTCGACAAGGAGAACGGCCGGGAAGTCGTGTCTGCCGGCGAACGCGCCAACGCGCTGCGCATTTATAACGACAACGGAGATGCCTGGGACTTCCGCCAGGATTACCGTCAGCGGGGAAGCGCGGCGCCTGAATTGGCGGAAACCGAGGCGTTCGCGGACGGACCGGCCGCCGGGCTCATTCACCGCTACCGTTTTGGTCAATCGGCCATTACCCAGAAGGTGGTTTTGACGGCGGGAAGCCGGCGCATCGATTTTGTGACGAATGTGGATTGGAAGGAATCGAGGAAAATGCTGCGGACGTCGTTCCCGGTCGACGTGCGTTCGGATTCGGTTGCATGCGAAATCCAGTTCGGCCATCTGAAGCGGCAGACGCACCGCAACACGTCGTGGGATTATGCGCGCGACGAAATTTGCGCACATCACTGGATCGATCTGTCTGCACCGGATTACGGCGTCGCGTTGCTCAACGACAGCAAATACGGGCATCGTGCCGAAGGGAATACGCTCGATCTCAATTTGCTGCGCAGCCCGTCTTATCCGGACCCGGAGGCTGACCGGGCGGAGCATACATTTACGTATTCACTTTATCCTCATAAAGGGGATTACATTCAGGCAGAAGTGTATAAGAGAGGGTATGAGCTGAATGTGCCGCTGCGGGCGATAAGCGCAGGTCCTGCCGATGGCGTTGTCGGGGAAGCGGTCCTGCCGTCGCGTTCGTTCCTGCGAATCGACCATCCGCATATTATGATAGAGGCTGTCAAAAAAGCCGAGGATGACGACGATTGGATCGTTCGTCTGTATGAAACGGCCGGCACGCGGGCCGAAGCCGAGCTTCGGACGGACTTTGCGGTCGAATCGGCATGGATTGCCGACTTGATGGAGCAACCGCTTGAGCCGGTATCGACGGAAAACGGTGCGATCGCGCTCTCCTTTGCGCCGTTCGAAATTTTGACGGTGAAAATTCGGCTTTCGGAGACACAGTCATAATATAACGTGCCATAACATCATATTATAATAGAAAGGCAGCATCGGCCGCAGACGGAATTGCGGTTGATGCTGCTTATTACATTTTACTTAAATTATAACCAATGATTCACATATGCAATTAATCCTAACATAGCTCCAATTGCAGCTCCGACAAATACAAAGCAGCTTGTTTTTAACTCGGCCATGTTCCGTTTCATTTTTGTATCGCTCACGAACAGCCCTTCCTTCTATTCCAATCTAATATTTGTACGTTTTTATGAACGATATGTTTCATTAGCGGGAAAGGGCGGATACGGGATAACTTTCATCAACAACCTGTGGATATTGTGAATAAAACCGATCCGGTTTTTGTCGATAAGTATGCTGCACTCATTTTTCTTGAGAAAATGCTGATCGAAGAACGTGCTAAACGTATCGTTGTCGACAGAATTGTATCACAATTCATAGCAAATTGTGGATAAACCTGTGGAAAGAGTGGATGAATGAAAATGAAGAAAGCGGATAGACGGAAATAGCATGACCGTAATTGCGATGGCGGGAATAACGGAGTCGAGTAGCATGATCGTATGCGATGACGAGAATGCGTGACAGGAATAGCGAGACGAGAATAGCGTGGACGAATCGTGATGCCGGAAGGTATCAGGCAGGGATAGCGGTGTCAAATAGCGATACCGGGAATAGCGACGACAGGAATAGCGCGACGAAAATAACGGAAACGGCAGCGCGGCCGCGGCGGGGGTTCCCCCTCGCCGCAAGGCCAAGCCGGCAGCATAACGGCAGCAGACAGGCTACTCCAGCAGCGCTTCCCAGGCTTCGTACGCTTGCTGCAGCTCCGCTTTTTTCGCTTCCAGCTCGGTTTGAATTTGCTGAACTTTGACATAATCGGGATAAACATCCGGATCGGCGAGCTGCTCCTCCAGTTTGGACGTTTCCTCCTCCAGCCGGGCGATTTGCTGTTCGAGCTGCTCCAGCTTGCGCTGCCGGTTCCGCTCTTCCCGTTTCGCCTGTTTTTCGGCTTCGTATGACATGACAGCTCCTGCGGTCTGACCGGACGGCGACTTCGCCGCTTGATTGGCATGCTCCCCGGACTCCAGCAGTAATTCTTCGGTTTCCCGCTTTTTCTCGAGCATTTCGTCATAATTTCCCAGGAAATGATTCGTGCCGTCCGGTTTCAATTCGACAATGCGTTCGGCCATCTTGTTCAGAAAATAGCGGTCATGCGAAATGAACAGCAGCGTACCTTCATAATCGATTAATGCGGCTTCGAGCACTTCCTTGCTGTACAGATCGAGATGGTTCGTCGGCTCGTCAAGAATAAGCACGTTGGCCCGCTGCAGCATCAGCTTGGCCAACGCGATGCGAGCTTTCTCGCCGCCGCTAAGCGACGAAACCCGCTTCAGCACGTCTTCGCCGCTGAACAGGAACTGTCCGAGAACGGTTCGAACGCTCGTTTCCTCCATATGCGGGTAGGCGCTCCAAAGCTCTTCCAAAACCGTTTTTTCTCCGTTCAAATCGCTCTGTTCCTGATCGTAATAACCGATTTTGACATTCGCGCCCCATCGGATCGTCCCTGCCGAAGGCTGTCGCCTGCCGACAAGCGTCTGCAGCAGCGTCGATTTCCCGATGCCGTTCGGACCGATCAGCGCAACGGTTTCGCCCCGCTGCAGGCGGAAACCGACATGTTCGAACAACGGGCGATCCTTCCCTTCGAACGTCACGGCCAGATCGCTTACCTCCAGCACGTCGAACCCGGTCTGCCGATCGATGTCGAATGTGAAGTACGCTTTTTTCACTTCGCCGGCAGGCTTGTCGACGCGCTCCATCCGCTCGAGCGCCTTGCGCCGGCTTTGCGCCCGTTTCGTCGTCGACGCGCGCGCGATGTTCCGCCGGATGAAATCTTCCATTCTGGCGATTTCGGTTTGCTGCTTCTCGTATTGTTTCATCGCGGATTCGTATTCGGCGGCTTTCAGCTTGACGAATCTGGTATAGTTGCCGGCGTAGCGCTTCGCCCCGTGCCGTTCGATCTCGACGATGGTCTGAACGAGCGCATCGAGAAAATAGCGGTCGTGCGAGACGACGAGGATGGCGCCTGGGTACCCTCGCAAATAATCTTCCAGCCAGGTCAAGGTTTCGATGTCGAGATGGTTCGTCGGTTCGTCCAGCAACAGCAGGTCGGGGGCCTGCAGCAGCAGCCGGGCAAGCGCAAGGCGCGTCTTCTGTCCGCCGCTTAACGTTGCGACCGGCGTATCGGGCGGGAACTGGCCGAAGCCCATGCCGTGCAGCACGCTGCGGATGCGCGTCTCCATCTCGAAGCCGCCCTGGTCCCGGAACCAATCCGATTTGCGCGCGTATCGCTCCAACGTTTCCTGGTACCGCTTGTCGTCGGCCTGCAGCTTTGGATCGGCAATAAGCCGTTCCAGTTCTCTCAATTCGGCTTCCGCTTCCGTCAGATGGCTGAAGACCGCCCGCATTTCGGCATCGATCGTGCGATCGGAGTGAAAGCCGCTATTTTGCGGCAGATAGCCGATCGTGCATTCTTTCGTCTTGTAGATCGCACCGCCGTCGGGAGACAGCTCGCCGGCCAATATTTTCAACAAGGTGGACTTGCCGGCGCCGTTGACGCCGACGAGCCCGATCCGCTCGCGTTCCTGTATTTGAAACGAAATGCCTTCGATAATCGGCGTTGCGCCGTAGCTTTTGGAAATATCGGATAATTGCAGCAGCATCGTTTGCGTAACCTCCATACGAATCGGCCTGTCGACAACGGACAAAGCGCCGCTTGTTTACCAATTACAGTTTACATGATATCGCCGCTTTGCGCGACTGGCGGGAAGGGTCGGAGATGGCCGGGATATTCGCCGCTGTGTGCATTGGCTATTATTGAAGTTAATGGTACACTAGTAGCATCTGGCGTTAATGGCTTCGCCGTCGTTGACGGGCGAAAATATGTGAATAAAGGCAGAAGAAGCATAATGCAGGATAAAGCGAATGATACCGCAGGCCAGAAGCGCGAATGGCGCCGCCGGATGTCGGCGCTGCGCGACGGGCTCCCTCTGGAGCGGCGTCTCGCCTGGTCGCTGGACGCATGTCGCGCGGCGGCCGCATGGATGGAGGAGCGCGGCATCGAATCGTTTATGACGTATGTCCCATTCCGTTCGGAGCTGGATACGCGGCCCTTGATCGAATGGGGTTGGGAACGGGGCGTCGCCGTAACGGTACCGCGCGCCAATCCCGCCGACCGTTCGATGACGCTGTACCGGATTGCCGGATGGGACGATCTGGAAACCGGGGCATACGGCATCCCGGAGCCGAACCCTTCCCGGGCCAAAGCCTTCCGTCGCATACCGGATGCGGTATGGGTCCCGGGTCTTGCCTTCGATCTGCGCGGCGGCAGACTGGGGTACGGGGGCGGCTATTACGACCGGTTCGACGCCTATCTTCGTTCCTTGCCCGGCGGCAGACCGCCATGGATCGGGATGGCCTATGAAGCGCAGTTGACCGCCGATGTGCCGACGGAGGATCACGATGCGCGCGTCGACGGCGTGATGACCGAGCGGGGCTTCTATCCTGCGGTGCGGAAAGGATCGTAGCGATGGAAACGGGATTCAGCCATTTCAACGAGCAGGGGCGGGCGAAAATGGTGGACGTGTCGGACAAGGAGGCCACGCCGCGAGAGGCGACTGCCGGCACATGCGTCCGGATGCGCGCGGATACGCTGGCGCGGATCAAGGAAGGAAAGGTCGGCAAGGGCGATGTGCTTGCAGTCGCGCAGGTGGCGGGCATTATGGCGGCGAAGAAAACGTCGGAATGGATTCCGATGTGCCACCCGTTGCCGCTGACCGGCATCGATCTGAAGTTTGCCGATAACGGCGAAGATGAACTATATATTGAAGCGACAGTCAAGACGACCGGCAAAACCGGCGTGGAGATGGAGGCGCTGACTGCGGTATCGGCAGCGGCGCTGACGGTATACGACATGTGCAAGGCGCTGCAGAAGGATATGGAGATCGGTCCGACCCGGCTGCTCGCCAAAACCGGCGGAAAATCGGGAGATTACACATTTCCTGCGCGGACGGGTGAATGACGGAACAGTTGGGAGGAATGGGACATGCGATGGAAAGTGGCGATTTTGACGGCCAGCGACAAAGGTTCCCGCGGAGAGCGGGAAGATACGAGCGCACAGGTGATACGCGAGCTGGTGGAAGAGGAGTTGGGCGGCGAGATCGTGGATTATCGCATCGTGCCCGACGAACAGGATGAAATTATGGCGGCTCTGATCGAGATGACGGATTATTATAAAGCCGATCTTGTGCTGACGACCGGGGGAACCGGTCTCGGACCGCGGGACGTGACGCCCGAAGCGACGCTTAAGGTGGCGGACCGGAACGTGCCCGGCATGGCCGAAGCGATGCGGATGGCCGCCATGCAGCGCACCCCCCGGGCGATGCTGTCGCGGGGCGTGTGCTGCATTCGGGGAACAAGTCTGATCGTCAACCTGCCCGGCAGTCCGAAAGGCGTGCACGAAAATTTAATGGCGGTTATGGACCAGCTGCCGCATGCGCTCGGCGTGCTGTCCGGACGGATCGGAGAGCATTCGTATGAAGGCTAACGGGAAATCGGGCGGCACGATATTGAAGGAAGTGCCGGTGCGCGAAGCGATCGGCATGGCGCTCGCCCACGATTTGACGCAAATCGTGCCGGGTTCCTTCAAAGGGCGGCTGTTCGCCAAAGGCCACATCATTACCGAAGAAGATATTCCGCGGCTTCTGGATATCGGCAAGGAACATATCTATGTTATGGAGCTCGCGCCGGGAGAGCTGCACGAGGACGATGCGGCGATCCGGATGGCGCGGGCGCTGGCCGGGGAAGGGACGGAGCTTGCCGGGCCGCGCGAAGGCAAAGTCACGGTACGGTCGAATATAACGGGACTGGCTGCCGTGGACGAGCGGTTCGTTCATGCCGTTAATGAAATCGGGGACATCGCCCTTGCGACCGTGCGCACGCATACGGTTGTCCGTCCCGGGGATCCGCTTGCGGCGACCCGGGCCATCCCGCTCGTCGTGCCGGCCGGCAAGGTGGAAACTGTGGAACGGCTGGCCGCGGAATATCGGGATGCGCATGGCGGTGCCGCTCCCGTCGGCGTTCGTCCGCTGCACAGAAAGCGGATCGGATTGCTGACGACGGGCGGGGAAGTGTACAGCGGCCGGATCGCCGACCGATTCGGTCCCGTCGTCCGCCAGAAAGTCGAGGCGCTCGGTTCGGAAGTAGCGGAGCAGCGATTTGCGCCTGACGACCGCCAAATAATTGTTAACGAAATTTACTATTTGTTGGAGTGCGGTTATGATATAATACTCGTGACAGGCGGGATGTCCGTCGATCCGGACGATCGGACGCCGGGAGCGATTCGGGAGACCGGAGCGGACATCGTCAGCTACGGTACGCCGATGTTGCCGGGTTCGATGCTGCTGATGGGCTACTTGAAAGGTCGCCCGATCATGGGGCTTCCCGGATGCGTCATGCATGACCCGTATACCTCGTTCGATGCGCTGCTGCCGCGAATTTTGGCGGGCGACACGATAACGCGGGACGATATTGTCGCCCTCGGATACGGAGGTCTGCTGCACAACTGCTAGCATCGTCGGCTTGGCGGTCGGTTTCGACCGATCGTTGATCGTTGCGAATAGAAGCGTTTGTTTGCGTAATGCTGATAAGGAGGGAATGATCATGGTAAACTCGATTGGCGTAACGGGCGTCATTTTGCTCGTTCTGGTTGCGTTGCTGTTGTTCGGGCCGAACAAGCTTCCGGAGCTTGGCCGGGCGTTTGGACGAACGCTGCGGGAGTTCAAATCCGGAGCCAGGGAGTTAATGGACGACGATCAAGACCGCAAAAATGAGAAACGGGTTGACGTCAGCCGCACGGAAGACAATCCATCGGATAACAAACGGCTTCCGGACTGACGGAAGCCCGCTTTTTTTAACATGAGCATAATGTCGAAATTACTATTAATCACATGAAAAAAAATTCAGTCGGAGAAGAGCGTAAAATGATTTGTCATTGCAGACACTATGCCGGTACCGGTTTGAAATGCGAAGCCATGCTTCTTCTCCCCTTGAAAGGTGCAAGCTTGACTACCTTATGCAATCATGCAAGGAAGGAGGCGGTGGCTCATGGCAGTTGACCGTTCTTCGGGTGCGTCTGCGGACGACAACCGTTTGAAAAAGCGGCTTCGGGAAGAAGGACTGATGTCGCTATTCGAGCATATTGGCGAACTGCGCAAACGTGTGATCGTCATCTTTGTCGTGCTGGTGCTCAGCATGGTTGCCGGCCTGCTGCTCGCCGACCCCGCTTACCGGCTGCTGATGGCCCAGGAGCCGGTTAAAGACATGGAGTTGCATGCTTTTTCCTTGTGGGACGGCATCGGCATGTACATGAAATTTGCGTTTGTTATCGCACTGCTCATCACGATTCCGGTCGCTTTTTATCAAATATGGTCGTTTGTCAAACCGGGTCTGCATCCGGCGGAGCAGCGGGCGACGGTTCGCTATGTGCCTTATGCGGCGTTGTTGTTTGTGCTGGGGCTTTCATTTGCCTATTTTGTCATTTTTCCGATGGCATTCGGGTTTACGACGACCGTATCCCGCAATCTCGGGCTTGAAGAGACGTACGGCGTGACGCAGTATTTCGCGTTCATGTTCAACATTTTGATCCCGGTATCGCTGCTGTTCGAATTGCCGCTTGTCATTATGTTTCTGACGAAGCTGCGAATCGTCACCCCGCAAAGACTAAAAAAAATGCGCAGAGTCGCTTATTTCATCATGGTGTTAATCGGTACGACGATTACGCCGCCGGATGTGATATCCGATATTTTGGTGTCGATTCCGCTAATTGTTTTGTATGAGGCGAGCCTGTTTTTTTCCGGTATCGTGTATCGCAAGCAGCAGGAGAAGGATGCGGCGCGGGAGCGCGAATACGGAGAACTTGAAAGCCATGCGCAAACGTAATAAGGTCCCTGATAACCGAGGGACCTTTTCGGCGAAGCGCTTGCAAGGCGGCGGTGAAATTGTTGAAAATTGCACCTGCCCCCTTGAAATCCGAAACCAAGTTGAGTATTATAAAAATGGTTATTAGCACTAAACCATTACGAGTGCTAATAAAAGTAAAATGAATCCAAAAAGGAGGCTATTTTTTCATGATCAGACCTTTGGGTGAACGCGTATTGGTCGAACCTATCGCGAAAGAGGAGACGACTGCCAGCGGTATCGTATTGCCGGAAACGGCAAAAGAAAAACCGCAAGAAGGCCGAGTCGTTGCCGTGGGCAGCGGAACGTTGAAAGACGGCGTTCGTGTCGCACTCGAAGTTAAAGAAGGCGATCGCGTTCTGTTCTCCAAATATTCCGGTACGGAGATCAAATACGATGGCAAAGAGTATTTGATTATGAAGGAAAGCGAAATTCACGCGATCCTGGACTAAGCCTCTTTCACTAAATAGAAGGCTAATCGTTACTTAGAATCCAATATTAGGAGGTCACTGACGATGGCAAAAGAAATCAAGTTCAGTGAAGACGCCCGCCGTGCGATGCTGCGTGGTGTCGATGCACTTGCAAACGCGGTAAAAGTAACGCTCGGACCGAAAGGCCGCAACGTCGTGCTTGAGAAGAAATTCGGCAGCCCGCTCATCACCAACGACGGCGTGTCCATTGCCAAAGAAATCGAACTCGAAGACGCGTTCGAAAACATGGGCGCTCAGCTCGTTAAAGAAGTAGCGACGAAAACGAACGACGTAGCCGGCGACGGTACGACGACGGCAACCGTTCTCGCGCAAGCGATGATCCGCGAAGGGCTGAAAAACGTTACGGCAGGCGCCAACCCGATGGTAATCCGCAGAGGGATCGAGAAAGCGGTCAACGCAGCTGTGGAAGAGCTGAAGTCGATCGCCAAGCCGATCGAAGGCAAACAATCGATCGCGCAAGTAGCCGCTATCTCCGCATCGGACGAAGAACTCGGCCAACTGATCGCCGACGCGATGGAGAAAGTCGGCAACGACGGTGTCGTGACCGTTGAAGAGTCCAAAGGTATCCAAACCGAGCTGGAAGTTGTCGAAGGTATGCAATTCGACCGCGGTTACACTTCCGCATACATGGTTACCGATACGGACAAAATGGAAGCTGTACTCGAAAATCCGTATATCCTGATCACGGACAAAAAGATTTCCAATATTCAAGAGATTCTGCCGATTCTCGAGAAAGTGGTACAATCCGGACGTCAACTGCTCATCATCGCGGAAGATGTCGAAGGCGAAGCGCAAGCTACCCTGGTCGTCAACAAGCTGCGCGGCACCTTTACCTGCGTAGCGGTTAAAGCTCCGGGCTTCGGCGATCGCCGCAAAGCGATGCTGGGAGACATTGCCGCTCTGACCGGCGGTCAAGTCATTACGGAAGAGCTTGGTCTCGACCTGAAATCGGCTACGCTGGAACAACTGGGCAGCGCGCGCCAAGTTCGCGTATCCAAAGAAAACACCATCATCGTCGATGGCGCTGGCGACAAGAAAGACATCGACGCCCGCGTAACGCAAATTCGGGCTCAGCTCGAAGAAACGACTTCCGATTTCGACCGCGAGAAGCTGCAAGAACGTCTGGCCAAACTGGCTGGCGGCGTAGCGGTCATCAAAGTCGGCGCCGCTACGGAAACCGAGCTGAAAGAGCGCAAACTGCGCATCGAAGACGCTTTGAACTCCACTCGCGCTGCGGTTGAAGAAGGTATCGTATCCGGCGGCGGTACGGCGCTCGTGAACGTATACAAAGCAGTGGCGGCCGTTCAAGCGGAAGGCGACGAGAAAACGGGTGTCAACATCGTGCTGCGCGCGCTGGAAGAGCCGGTTCGCACGATCGCGGCCAACGCCGGCCAAGAAGGCTCCGTTATCGTCGAGCGCCTGAAAAACGAGAAACCCGGCATCGGCTACAACGCTGCAACCGGCGAATGGGTTGACATGTTCGAAGCCGGTATCGTTGACCCGGCGAAAGTTACCCGCTCCGCACTGCAAAACGCGGCTTCTGTTGCGGCTATGTTCCTGACGACCGAAGCGGTCGTTGCCGACAAGCCGGAGAAAGAAAAAGCCGCTCCCGACATGGGCGGAATGGGCGGCATGGGCGGCATGATGTAATCGTCAGGCCGAAAACCCTGAATATCAAGGAAAACGGGACCTTCAAAGGTCCCGTTTTATCATAAAAGTCACAAAAAGGTCACCTTCTTCCCGCAATGATTGAACGAGAAGCTTCTCTATAAGTTCCTTCGGACTTGTGAGAAGCTTTTTTCTTTTTCCGGAGCCGCTGCAAGACGGTATTAAGCCACCTGATTGCAGCCGATCAACAGCCCTGACACCTGTTCGCTGCCTTTTGCCCCCGCACCTATTCGTTACCTTTTGCCCCCGCACCTATTCGTTGCCGTTTTGTTCCGACACCTGTCCGCTACCGTTCTCATCGTTTTCATTCGTTTTAAATCAACCAATCTTGCAAAAGTGCAGCTTTTTCCCGCTATCGATAGCCCGAACGTTCAAATTCCTGCGATAATACAGTTTTTTGGACCTCCAAGCGGCTTGTAAAACGGAAATGATCAAAAAATCCTGCACTATCGCAGGAATTTGAGCCAAAGTCGTCTATTCGGGCCCAAAATCCTGCACTTTTGCAGTTTTCACCGCATTCAGCTGTTGCCGACCGCCCCTGTCCGCCGGCACAGCCCGCTTGGGCTGCCACCGGCAGTATCAGTTCGCCAGCACAGCCCACTTGGGCTGCAACGGTGCCACTGGTTCGCCGGCTTAGCCCGCGTGGGCTGCCACCGGCGGCATCGGTTCGCCAGCACAGCCCGCTTGGCTGCCACCGGCAGCATCAGTTCGCCGGCACAGCCCGCTTGGCTGCCACCGGCGGCATCGGTTCGCCAGCACAGCCCGCTTGGCTGTCACCGGCGGCATCGGTTCGCCGGCATCGCATTTTCCGGATTACAAAAATCTACATATAATGCTTATATTTTGAACTTGAATACGAACGAATGTTCCGGATATAATAAGAACAAACGTTCTGATTCGGAGGTTGGCCATGCGAATTGAAAAATACGTCGTCATCATGATCTACCTGGATCGGCGCGGCAAGTTTTCGAAGCGCGAGGTCCGGGTACAGTCCGCCCGTGACGGCCTTGTCCGGGCATTCTGTCTGACGACCGGCGCGCCGCGGGTGTTCCGGATCGAAAACATCCTCGCTCTGGAACCGGTGCGCCATGCGGGATGACGATAAGTTCGGCAGCCGATCTACCCACCTTTTTTGACTTCTTCATATTCTTTCAACACCCGGTTCAGCTTCTTCAGTTGCTCCCCGAATTGCCGGCGTTCTTCCTCGGACCAGTCGCTTAGCAGTTTGTCGATCATATCTGCCCGCGCTTTTTTTTCCTCGAGTAACGCTTTCGCGCCTTGTTCCGTAATGTGGTAGAAGTACGCTCTGCCGTCCTGCGGGTCCGGAAGCTTAACGACGTAGCCCTTTTGATCCAATGCCGAGGCTTGTCTGCTGACGGTGGACACGTCGAGCTGCAGGCTGGCGGCCAAATCTTTTACGCCTACGGCACCTTGAACCATGAGCTGATGCAGCAATAAATAAGCCGAACGGTCCAGATTCCCGATTTTTCTGTCGGATATATTGGATATAATACGAACAAACAACGCCATCTCGTATTCGAGCGTTTCCAATGAATGACGATCCATTGTCGACCAGCTCCTGACAAACCGTTGTACTGCCATCATAACTTGCGGACTGCACCTTTCAAATCGGAAGAAAGGATTATATTTGACACTATTGGAGTTGAGCTATACAATTAGCGGTAATAGTAGTTGTATTATACAACTTTATAGGGCGGGTTGGCAAAATTCTATTATGGAAACCATAATCCGGGAGGTTGAAGAATGAAGGATGAAAGCCTATGAAATTATGAAAACCCCGGTCATTAAAGTCAAACAGGACGATCGGGTGCAGGCCGTGATCGAAAAGTTTATCGACCATGGCATCAGCGGTTTGCCGGTTGTGAACGACCGCAACGAAATTGTCGCGTACATCAGCGACGGGGATATCGTCCGTTATATCGGCAAACATCAGGATATTATCGTCGATACGTTTTTTTATATCCATGTCGTCAAAGGGGATGAAAAAGAGTTCGAAGAAAGGGCCAAGGAAATTTTGAAATTGAATGTGATGAGTCTGGCCCAAAAAACGGTGCACAAGGTGGCCTGGGATGAGGATGTCGAGAACATCGCGACTATTCTCGGAAAGAAACGGATCAAAAAATTGCCGGTTGAGCGCAACGGCGTCCTGGTCGGCATTGTCAGCCGGGGCGATGTGATCCGCAACTCCTTTAAAGCGTTGCTGTAAACATGATCTTCAAACGCAGCACTGCCATCGCGACGGGACGACGCGTCCTGAGCAAACGGCAGTTTTTTGCTTTTTTTAAGGCCGGCCAAACGATATAATGAGTGAAACAGACAAGCGATGAAAGGGAAGATCGGATCGTGAGCGCGAATCAACATCATGACAAAATTATTCCGGTGGATCTATTGACCGGTTTTCTGGGCAGCGGCAAGACGACGCTGCTCCTTCGCATGCTGGAGGAATATCGCGAGCGGGGACTCCAGCCCGCCGTCATTATGAACGAGCTCGGCGAGGCGAACCTCGACGGCGAGATGATCGGGGAGGGAGCGCCGATGGCCGAGCTGCTCGGCGGCTGCGCCTGCTGCACCGTGCGCGGCGACCTGGGGCTTGCGATCAAGTCGCTGGCGGAGCAGTATCGGCCCGACGTCCTCATTATCGAAGCGACGGGAGCGGCCAATCCGCTCGAGCTGATGGACGGCGTGGCCGATTCTTCGATGTATGTGCGAACGGCGCTTCGCTCCGTCATCGCCGTCGCGGACGGGCCGGAACTGTTGCGCCGCCGCCGCGCCGGGCAGAGCCGCACGTTCCGGCTGATGCGGGAGCAGATTCGCTGTGCTTCGCGGCTTGTGCTCAACAAGACGGACCGGCTCGACCCGGAAGAGCTGGTGGAAGCGCAGCAGCTGCTGCGCGAATGGAACCCGCATGCGCCGATCGTCGCGACCGTCCGCGCCATGGCCGATCTGGCCTGGCTTACGGGCGGCGATCCCGCTGTCTTGCCCGGCGAAGACACCGCGGTGCTGCGGCCGGAGGGGACGTCTCTTGCGAACGCGCAGCACCGCCGGGATGCGCCAGACGGCTGCGGTCCCTCTTGCGGTCCGGCATGCGGCCATCTTCACGAAGACAAGCCTACCCACGAATCGCATGATCACGAACATGAACATGATCACGAACATGCTCATGAATCGCATGCCCATGTATCCGCGCTTACGCATTATTTCCGCGGAGCGGTGGACAGCCATGCATTCGAGGCGCTGCTTCGTTCGCTTCCGCCGGACGTATACCGGGCCAAAGGCATCGTCGAATTTCGCGATACGAACAGCCGGTTTCTGTTTCAATATGCGTTTCGGGAAACGGACTTCATGCGCATTACGCCGCAAGGCACCGTCCATAACGTGGCGGTGTTTATCGGGGAAGGGTTCGATCGCGAAGCGCTGCGCGCACGGCTTCATAGCCTGGAGTCGCACTCATGAACGGAACGGAGATGCAAAATTTTTAAGGCGGGAAAGCCCCGCTTCCTTCGCGCAGCCGCGGAAAAGGGAGCGGGGCTGCTTTCATTTTCATGCGAACGGCCGTTTCAATAAGTCTGTATCCCCTTAATCCGGAATTGCAGCGGCGTCCTCCCGGTTTCCCGCTTGAACAGCTCGATGAACTGGGACGTCGTCGAGAACCCGCATTCCAGGCCGATCGCGCTAACGCTTGCGTTCGTGTTCAGCAGCATGTGCTTCGCTGCCTCCAATCGTTTGTTCAACACATAGCGGGAGGGCGACATGCCGGTCCGTTCCTTGAACAGATGGCGAAAGTGGTCGCTGCTGTAGCCCGACAATTCGGCCAGCGTCTGCATGTTGACCGGCTGGGTAAAGTTTTCGTCAAGGTAACGTCGCGCATAGAAAAGCTTCTCCGGCCGATTGTCCTCGGCGTCCAGATTGGCCAACCTTCCGATCAGCAAAATCGTCTCGTTCAGGAGCAAATCGACTCGATAATCATAGTGGCGTTTCTGCTCCAGAAGCTCTTCCTTCATGCTGAGCACAAGCCTCAGAATATCGCGCCGCTCTGAATCCGGCACCAAGCCATTGCGGAGCGGTACGGGAAAGTCGTCATACCGAAAACCGAAGAAGATGACGTCCGTCGCCTCGTCGTGCCGTTCGTCATGCATGAAATTCGGCCGTGTCACCGTCATGGTGTTCGGCGTGTACCGCAGCAACTCTCCGTCCAGATTCATCGTTCCTGTACCCGTTACATAGTATACGAGTTCGTAGCAGTTATGCTTGTGAAAGTCCACATAGCTGCCGGCATTCTCGGATTTGTAGTAGAAAAATTCAAGCTTGCCGTTCACGGTGTTCAGCACCTTTCGCCGGATCCTGATATTTTTACCACAGTTTATTATATTCCGTAAGCGTTGTCATCCCTAATATGATAAGTGTAAAGTCAATCCATCTGCGGGGAGTGAAGAACCATTCTCGACCAAAAGGAGATCGGCTTGAGCGAACAGGAAGTAGAACGGTATTGGGAAGACGGATTCCTCGTATTCGACAACGTCATAACGGACGAGGAGGTAGAGGAGCTCCGCGCGGCTTGCGAGCAGCCTCAGATTGTCGCTATGCGCACCCAGAAAGAATATGAATCCAGGACGGTTCACGCACTCGGCATTACATCCCGGCATCCCGCGTTTCTTAGGCTGGCCAAACACCCTGCCATCGTCGCCAAAATCCGGCCGCTGCTGGGTCCCCATATTCAGCTGCAGCACTCCAAGTTGGCAACGAAGCCGCCCACCAAGGGCGTCGGGGCGTTTCCGTGGCATCAGGACTATGCGTTCTATCCGCATACGAATACCGACCTGCTGTCGGTCATGGTTATGCTGGACGATGCCACTCCGGAGAACGGCTGCATGAAGATGGTAAGAGGCAGCCACAAGTTCGGCGTCCTGAATCATGAGAGAGACGGCCGATTCGTTTCGGAATGCCAGGATAACTCCTATTGGCACGATCCTTACGAGGTAGTCGATATTACGCCCAAAGCGGGCGGGATCAGCATCCACCATGCCCTTACGCTGCACGGCTCGGATGCCAACATCTCGGGCAGACCGCGCAGAGGTCTTGTTTTCTCATATCGGGCGGGTGATGCGCACCAGCTTGCGGACAACATTTACGACGACACGGGCCTGCTCATCTGCGGAAGCCGTCTCGGTGCCGTGCGCTGCGACGTCGGTCTTGTCCAATTGCCGAACCGTGGGGGACCTATTCCGTACGGAACGTCCTGGAACCAGGTCGGCAGCTTCGCAGAAGAAGAAAACAGGCGGTAGCGGGAACGAAGCGAAAGAACATGAGCGGTTATCGATTTCGAATCCGATCGCCGGATGCGAAAGATGAACAGCAAAATGCGTAAAAGGAGAAAATCGAATGATTCATAACGTTCATATGGACGAATTGCCGATCATGGATGACGAGTATGAGTTGACCCGGGAACAGATCGAGAGCTATCAAAAGGACGGCCATATCCTTCTTCGCAATGTGGCTTCGCAGACGGAAATACTGCAGTATGAACCGGTGATCAGCCAAATTGTCGAACAGAAGAATTACCATGACAAGCCTGTGTCGGAACGGGATACGTACGGCAAAGCATTTATTCAAATCGGCAATATATGGACAATGAGCGAAGCCGGAAAACGGTTTGTCCTGGCGAAGCGGTTTGCCAAAATTGCCGCAGACCTGATGGGCGTGAAGGGTGTCCGAATCTATCACGACCAGGCTCTGTATAAAGAACCGGGCGGCGGACACACGCCCTGGCACCAGGATCAAATCTACTGGCCGCTGGATTCCGACAAAACGATCACCCTGTGGATGCCGCTGGTCCCGATTTCCGAAGAAATGGGAACGATGACATTTGCGTCCGGGTCCCATCATTTGGGCTATATCAGCAAGCTCGCAATCTCCGACGAATCCCACAAGACTCTCGGGCAATTTATTGAAGTAAAGAAAATCCCCCAGGTCAACTACGGGGCCATGGACGCCGGGGATGCCACGTTCCATGCCGGATGGACGCTGCACAGCGCGCCGAGCAATCCGACGAATCGAACGCGCAAGGTCATGACGATCATTTATTATGCGGATGGCACCCGGGTGGCCGAACCGGACAGCAACGCCAGACGCAACGATCTCGCCGGGTGGCTGCCGGGCTGCAAAGCGGGCGATGTTGCCGTCAGTCCGCTCAACCCACTCGTATATCGGCGCTGAAGTTGCATAGCTCTCGTCCGAAAGGCGGGCTGCCGGGACCGTTTGCGAATACGGGGTGACTCCGGTCAACGCCTTATATCGAAGTGAAGATCCGATCGGGAAGAGAATGATGCGATATACTGTCTTTGGTACTTTGGCACATCGATTGAATTAACTTTAGCAGGCAACTGTGTGCACTTCAGTGTATACAGTTGCTTCGTTTTTTACCCAACTGCACTCCGCTCCAATCCGCCAGCGTGACAATAGAGGAGATTATTATAAAATGCCGAATTAATATCTACTTCATGTTGTACGGGTAGGAGACGCCTACCCGCATCTCCGCCGACCGCCAAAATGGAAGCGCTTCACTCTAAAAACCATCGAAACGCCGCGTAAAAATCGGAACCGTGGAGAGGTGTAAGCATGCATAAATCCGGTTTATACAGTCCCACGCTCGGCCGGATCGTCCTGCTGTCGGTAGCGCTCACGTTTGCCGTGCAGCTGGTGCTCTGTTACATCGGCTTAGTCTATACGAATTCGATCGACCAAAGTCTGAACGACAAACGCGCGGAAGCCATGCTTAGGCAGTACCAGCAAAACATGCTGGGCCAATTAAACAGCATTAACAATCTGATGCTGCTGTTTCAAACGCCGGAATTCAGCGATTTTTTTAAAAACTTTATGCGGCTTCGCGACGAGCGAGTCGTCCTTGCGGAGAAGGAGCAGCTGTTGAACAAGCTGGAGACGCTCCGACTTTCCTCTTACATGGTGGATGCGGTTTACTTCATCGGTGCCAACGTCAATCAGTTATCGTACCGCAAGCAGGCGGCATCCCCAGGGGTAGAGGAACTTCCGAATCTCCATATGGAGCTCCTTCATCATTCGAAGTTGGAAAATGTATTCCTCCCCGACCGCGATCAATTGATTGTGTATACGGAAGAGGATTTGATGCGGCGGTTCCGTACCGACAGCGAGCTGCTCAGTTCGGCCGACATCGCTGGGCTTCAGCGGTTTATGAAGGAGATCCAGGGCAGGGTGGTGATGACAAACGGCAATGCCAACGGCGTGTTTATCGTCATTGTACTGGAAGACGGCTTCTTCGGTCGGGCGATCCCCGAGCAGGATGTTGCGGGCTCCTTTTTCTCCGTTGCGAACGGGGAGCGAATCTTGTGGTCTACGGCGCCTGGGCCGTTCCCGGCGTACGTGCCGGAACTGTCCGAAGGGGAAACGATCACGGAGGGAACGACGTACCGGCATGCGGTCAAGGAGCTGTCGCCGTTCCGGCTCAGCGTGATCCACACGGTGCGGGAATACGGTCCGTACCGGTTCGACACGGAACTGCTGCTCAAGATGGCGGGGATATCGCTGCTGACGCTCCTTTTTTCACTGTTAATCAGTTTCGTCTATGTGAAAAGGGTGCTGCGGCCGTTCCGGATCATTTCCGCAAAGCTCAAAAACCAATCCGTAACGAACGGAAAAGAATTGGTGCTGCGGTCGCTGCCGGAAAATTTATTCCGCAAAGGGTTTCATTCGATTTCGATGCGCAACAAGTTCATTCTCGTGCTGCTCGCTGCCGTGAGCGTTCCATCTGTGGCCGACGGCCTCCTGTACGCCCGGCTGCTGAATCAGGACGTGCAGCGCAAGATGGAATCGTCCATGGAGGCTATTGCCGATTTCGCCGCCGTCAACGTACGCAACCGGGCGCGATTCATGGAGAACACGTTGAATGAGCTGTCCGTCAGCCGGCAGCTGCAGGGGCACCTGACGTCGGGGGTCCCGTTTCCGACGATCGGAAGCATGAAGACGATCAATTTGACCATGTTCCCGGGACTCAACGAAGTTTCCTATTTCGTCCTGTTGGACGAGTCGGGAAACAGCATTTATTCTTCGATCTACTCGAACAGCAGGGATATTTTCCAAACCGATCCGATTTTTTTTCGCAACGCAGAAGACGCCTATTGGATTTACAACTATAAGACCGTGTTCAATCAGCCGTCGGCCGCCGTCGTCAAGCGGCTCGAACTCGGGACGGCGGGTACAGCCGCGAATTACTTGCTGCTAGTCCCGAAAGACTCGCTGTTCGCCGATGTGGAAACGGGGCTCTTCGATGCTTCTTATCTCATATCCGCCGAAGGAGGGGAGACGCTCTATCGGTCGAAGCCGCCTGTCCGGTCCGATGCCAATGCGTCGGTAGCTTTTAGAAAGAGAATTCCGGATACGGACTGGCACATCTCCGTCGAATACGCGCTCACCGAAGTCATAGAAAAGAAAAAGATGCTGCATGACCAATATTTGCTGTGCATGCTGGTCGTATTGCTCGTTTCCGTCACTTGCGCGTTCGTCATCGCCAACCTGTTGGTCAAACCGATCAAACGGCTGAAGGATACGATGGCTGCCGTCGGCGTCGGGGATTTGAGCGCGCGCGTCGAGTACGAAGGCGACAACGAGATCGGAGACATTATCAAGAGCTATAACCGGATGATTGCCCGTCTGGAGCAGACGATCGGACAGAATATGCGGATGATGGAAGAGAATGCGCAAAACAAAATCCGGGAAAACGAACTGCGCTCGATGAAAACGCGTGCCGAACTTCAGATGCTGCAAGCCCAAATCAATCCGCATTTCCTGTACAATACGCTCGAATCGATCAATATGCGAAGCATGAAAAGCGGCAATCATGAGATCATCACCATTGTCGGCGCGCTTGCGGACCTGTTCCGGTACAGCATATCGAAAGGATCGGACGTCGTAGAGCTCGGGAAGGAGCTTTCGCATGCGGCGAATTATGTGACGATCCAGCAATTCCGGTTCGGACACAGCTTTGAGGCCCGATTCGACGTCCCCGACGAGCTGATGCGGGTGCGCGTATTGAAGCTCCTTCTTCAGCCCATCATCGAAAACTCGATTAAACATGGGTTTGCGGGTTGGGAGGAAGGCGGAATCATTCAGGTCACGGCCCGGATATCGGAGGGGCGTCTCACGCTCGAGGTGAGCGACAACGGAGTCGGCATGGACAGCGATGCGCTTCGCAGTCTGAGGGAGTCTCTTGATGGCGATTGGGACGAGCGAAATGAGGAGAAAAGAGGAATCGGACTCAAAAATGTGTTCTATAGGCTGAAATTGTATTATCAAGACGCCATGTCGATGGAAATCGAGAGCGCACTGATGAAAGGAACCGTCGTTCGGATAACGCTCCCGTTAGCCGTCGAGGCAGAGGAAAGGTGCTGATTCGATGTATATATTTCGGCTTCTTCAAGATGCGGATATCCGGACAAAATAAACGACGTAATGCCGGCCTCGACAAACTCGACAATGCGGTCGGACACCTGCTCGGGCGTGCCTACGAACGTCACGCCGCCGCCGCCGCGCACCGCCGACAGTCCGGACCACAGATTCGGGCCGATCAGATAATCCTTGTTTTTGGCGCCCGCGAACAGCTCCATTTGCCGTTTCTGGCCGACAGCGTCCGTGTTGGCATGGCGCTTTTCCCGTTCGTCGATCAGCTTGCGGTCGGCTTTGCTCAAAATGTTCCATGCTGCTTCCCACGCTTCGTCTTCCGACTCCCGCACCACAATTTGCGCGCGGATGCCGTAGCGCAGTTCGCGCTTGACGCCTTTTTCCGCCTCCACCTCGTCCAGATAGCGGCGCATTTCGGCGATTTGTTCGCGGATCCAGTCCACCGGCTCTGTCCACATCAGGTACACATCCGCCATTTCCGCCGCGACGCGCTTGCCCGCGGGCGAGCTGCCGCCGAAATACAGCGGCGGATACGGACGCTGCACTACAGACGGCTTGCAGACACCGCCTTCTATCCGGTAGTGCCGTCCCTCATAATGGAATCCGCCGGACTCCGCAGACGTTTGCCATACCCCTGTCAACACGTCCAGAAACTCTTTGGTGCGCGCGTAGCGCTCGTCATGGTCGCCGTAGAGCGGATCGCCCGTCGCTTTCAAGTCTTCCGGATAGTGGCCGGTTACGACATTGATCAGCGCTCGTCCGCCCGACATCTGGTCCAGCGTCGCCGCGATGCGGGCGGCAAGCCCCGGCGTCAGCAAACCGGGCCGCACGGCGACAAGCGGCTTCAGCCTGGTGGTCGATGCCGCCACCCAGGAGCCGACGATCCAGCCGTCCCAACAATCTCCTCCCGCCGGAATGAGTGCGAACTCGTATCCGGCCCGTTCGGCAGCCTGCGCAACCTGAACGAAATATTGCGGAGAAGGTTCCCGTTCCGGCTTGACGCCCAAATATCGGCCGTCCCCGTTTGTTGGAATAAACCAACCGAATTCGACTTTGGTTTGCTTTGCCATGTTTTCGAGCCCCTTTGTACGCGATGTTTCGTAATAATCGTGATTTCCCGAATTGCCATAACCAGATGTCTGGTATATAACCGATTAAAATGATAGGATTAATATTGATAATGATCATAGCAGGTCGCTTCCGTCGTCGTCTATGGCAATTCGTGGCGGAAATTGTTTGTCATTTTGTGGTTTTGCCATATCTTTCATTGCATGTAGATTCCTATGAGGTGGTCGTATGTTCAACAACATGAAAGAGGATCATCACGAACTGCTGGAAATCCACTATTTCACGCCGTCCGCTTTCGAGCGCGCGGGCGCGGCCTGGCCGATCCGGCTCGGCGCCAATATCGCCAAGCCCAACTATCATATCGGTCCGCGCATTACGCCATACTACTATCTGCTTTTTGTGGTTGAAGGGGAAGGGACGTTCATCCAGGGGAACCGGACGTACCGTCTGCGTCCGAACGACCTGTTTTGCCTGTTTCCAAAGGTGACGCACGAATATTATACAAACCCCCGCAAATTGCTCAAAAAAGTGTTCTTCGCTTTTGACGGCAAGCTTGCGCTGCAATTGCTGGAACGGATCGGGCTCGGGCCTTACCATTCGCATATTGAGAACGCGCTGACGGAAGATACGCTGGAGCTGATCGAGCAGTTTTTCAAGCTTGTCGAGACGGACACGCATTCCGATCTGGCGAGGCTGAGCATGTTTTACCGGATTCTGGGCTCCGTGACGGCCGCAACTTATGCAAACGGTGCGCGCGCCGAGGAGCCGCGGAATTGGTTGCAGAAAGGAAAGGACTATCTGGAAATTCACTATGCGGACGGGATTTCGATCGAGGGCGTGGCCGACTATGTCGGCGTCGAACGAACCTATTTTACCAAGCAGTTTACGCGGACATACGGGATGCCGCCGCTTAAATACTTGCAAAGCTTGAAGATGAACGAAGCGAAGCTGTTGATGGAGCAGACCGACTACAGGTTGGCCGAAATCGCGCAATCGGTAGGATATCCCGACCTGCCGTCTTTTTCGTAAGCGTTCAAAAAGTATACCGGCGTGACGCCTGCCGTATGGCGGCAGCGCGCGCATCATAAGGCCGACAAAAATAAAAAATGAAAGTAACGGCCATGCTTGAAAAAGCAAAGACAGCTGGCGATCGGCTATACGGTCTGAACATAACGTATATCGAAGGGGATGTGGACCGTCTCCGCGTATCGCAATAAAAAGCGGAACATTATATGTCCGGCATGCTGCATTTGGTCTGGTGTCTCCCCGCCGCTGACGGAAAAACCCCGCTCGAATGAAACTTTACCACGCCGGGTATTCTATACATGGAAAAAGCGGCCAGTGCCGCACTGAAGAAAGGGGAGCATCCATGTATCGAAAACTGCTCGTGTCCGCAATCGTTATTGCGCTGACGGCCGGCGGCGCATCGGCGCTCGCTGCGGTGCCGCAGGCAGCCGAGACGGCGCCGCAAGCTGCCGAGCAAGCGCCCGGGGCCGCCAAGCCGCCGCAGGCTGCAGAGCAGAAGCCTTCCTCCGCCGAACGGGAGCCGGACGCTGCGGACGGCAAGGTGCATAAGCAACGCAAGGAATGCGACAAAGACCGGGAAGCCAGAGAGATGGCGCGGCTGCAATACGTGGCCCGGTATTTCGGACTGCCGGTTGAGGGCAAGACGAAGGAACAGCTGCGCGAGGATATCCGCAAGGCGAAAGAAGCGAACAAGGACAAATGGGAAGAGCTGAAAAAAGAGCTGCGGAAAAAGCATCTCGAGAAGCTTCGGAACAACGCTTCCCGGTCGTGAACAAACGAAAGCGAAGGGGCTACCGCGGGCAGCCCCTTCTTCTATTATTATTGATCCGTACGGATCGTTACCGTTCTTTCCGCTGCGTTCCACTTGACTTCCGCTCCCAACGCTTCGCTTACGAAACGAAGCGGCACCATCGTCGTTTGGCGGATCGCCTGCGCCGGAACGGACAGTTCGACTTCCGCCCCGCCGACGAGCGCGTTTTTGCTTTTCAGCTTGAGCACGATTTGCGTGCCGTTTTTACCTGCGGTTACCGTTTGGGTCGCCGAATTCCACGTTATTTTGGCGCCCAGCCGCTCGAAGATCGCGCGCATCGGCACAAGCGTATTGCCATTGATGACGACGGGCGGCTGTTCGAACGATTGCAGCTCGCCGTCGATATAGACTCTGATTTCGTTCAGCGCCGGCACTCTTGCGGAGAGCGGCGGGAATTTGATTTCAAGCGGCCGGACGGTCAGCGTTCCGCCGAAAGACGACTGTCTCATCTCGTTCAGCTTCGTGATCGCGTTTTCGCGCTTCTCCAGAATGGTCGCGATCATGCTGTCGCGGATTTCCGTCAGTTGCCGTACCGAGCTGTCGCGGACGTTGTCGAGCTTGCGCTTCGTATCCGAACGGAATTGCTGCAGACTGGCCTGGGCGTCCCGGAATATTTGATCCATTTGTTTCTGGGCGGCGGCTTTCGTGATTTTCCCCTTGGCATAGCGCCACATCGTGCCGGCACTGTAGTTCTCGTTCGCCTCATTGCGCAATTTCCACATCGTGCTTGACGAGTAATGCGGATTGACCGTATTGCGGTACTTCCACATCGTACTCGTCGAGTAGTACGGATTCACTTCATTTTTGTATTTCCACATGACGCCCATCGAATAGCTTGGCGAAACGGCTTTGTCGAATTTCCAGTGCGCGCTCGAGGTGTAGGACTTGTTGGCCACCTTATAGTAGTCCCACATGACCCCTGGCGTATAGCTTGGGCTGAGCTGCCTCCTGTAGTCGTTCAGTTTTGCCCTGTAGTCCCGATTGTCTCCGTATGTGCGCTCCAGCTGTTCAAGATCCTCTTCGTACAAGTTCTCCAGGTATTTCTGGTCCTCCTCGATAATGCGTTCCAGCTCCTTCTGCTGTTCGGTTGCCGATTGCAGCAATGTTTCGAACTCCAGTGTCCGATGCTTGAGAGTTTCCAGGTACAGCTTTTCTTCCGCTTTCTCGATATTGGTATAGCGTTTCCAGATCGAATCCACGAATTTCGAGTCTGCGGCCGAAGCGGCAGCCGGCGCAAATACGGTGCCAATGAAGACGCTGGCGGCAAGCAAACTTCCCCAAATTTTCCGTTTCAGTACGTATTTCCTCATATAATTCCTCCTCTTCCATATAAAATTTTAATGTATCATATGTACATTTACGCGAAGAAAAGCTTTCAGGTCCACTTTTACCGGCAAATCTCCGCCGTTTGGAAAAAAATGAAACGTAAAACCTACCGGCATGTAGGAAAATGGATTCAAATATATCCTTCTTTTGGCGCAGTTCTTTGCCGTTTGGCGTCTTCCGACTCGTGGTATATAGTGAGCATCGGACTAATAAGAACCGGATTGGCAGAATCGGCTTTATGGTAAAATTTATGATCAGGCAGGTGATAGGCATGGTCGTGTTTGACGGTCCCATCAATATTTTGCTGGTCGACGACAATCCGGAAAATTTGCTGGCGCTTGAAGCGGTGCTTGGGGATTCGAACTATCGTCTCGTTAAATGCCTCTCCGGGGAAGAGGCGCTTCGCTGCTTGCGGTACGACGATTTCGCGGTTATCGTGCTCGATGTGCAGATGCCCGGCATGGACGGGTTCGAAACCGCCCGGCTGATCAAGTCGCATGAAAAAACGAAGGAAATTCCGATCATTTTCATCTCCGCGGCGGGCAACGACAACCGCCATCAGTTTACCGGCTACGCCGTGGGCGCGATTGATTACATGCTGAAGCCCTTCGACCCGCAAATATTGCGGACCAAGATCGAAGGGTTCGTCAGCATGTTCGTCAACAACAAGAAGCTGCAGCTGCAAAGCGAACTGCTCCATCAGAAGACGAAGGAACTGGAGCGAATCAACAAGGAACTGATGCGCACCGCCTACCAGCTGTCCAAGGCGGAAGCCCAGGCGCGGATCGTCAGCGGCACGTCGGTCGATACGATGATCACGTTCGATCAGGAAGGGCGAATCCTGTCCGTCAATCCGGCGCTGGAAACGATGTTCGGGTATACCGAAACCGAAGTGCTCGGCCGGTCGGTTACGATGCTCCTCCCTTCCCTGATGAGCGGAGATCTTATCCCGGCCAATATGGTCGGCGGCGCCGACGGTCCGTCCGGCGCTTCGATGCCGCTCGAAATCCGCCTTGCGCGCAAGGACGGCAGCGTCTTCGATGCGGAGATCAAGCTGGGCGGCACGATCGTCGACAACGAGCGGATATACGCCTGCACGGTCAGCGATATTACCCAGCGCAAGCAAAGCGAGATGGAGCTTGTCGCAGCCAAGGAGGAAGCGGAAATCGCGGCGCGCGCCAAAACCGATTTTCTGGCGATGGTCAGCCACGAAATCCGCACGCCGATGAACGGCGTCCTCGGCATGGCGGCCTTGCTGCTGGAAACCGATCTGGACGAGGAGCAGCGGGGATACGCGGAAATTATCAAGAATAGCGGCGACGCTTTGCTGTCGGTCATCAACGACATACTCGATTATGCCAAGATCGAGTCGGGCAAGATGGAGCTTGAAGAAGTGGAGTTTCATCTCGAGTCGTGCATGAATGAAGCGATCGATCTGTTCGTGGCGAAATCCAGAAAGCAAAATCTTGAGCTGAGCTATTCCATGGACCCGGCGCTGCCGGAATATGTCGTCGGCGACGTGACGAAGCTGCGCCAGGTGCTCATCAACCTGGTCGGCAACGCCGTCAAGTTTACGAACGAGGGCAGCGTTCACGTCCTCGTCCGCCCGGTTCGTTCCGACGGTGAAGCCGTCGAGCTGGAATTCGAAGTTCGCGATACGGGGGTCGGCATACCCGAGGAAAAAAGGCCGCTCCTCTTCCAGCCGTTCTCGCAGCTCGATTCTTCGATGACCCGCAAATACGGAGGCACCGGATTGGGGCTTGCCATATGCAAAAACCTGGTCGAGCTGATGCGCGGGCGGATCGAAGTGCGGAGCAACAAGCCTCGCGGAGCGGTATTCGCGTTCACGGTCCGCATGAAGACGCCGGACGGCCACGCTCGGGAACAGGCTGACGAGGCGTGCGGGTCCGGGCATCGTTTCCCCCCTCCTCCCTGCTCTTCCGGTACGACATAGCGGCTCGAATGCTGCAATCACCGTAACCATGCCCGGTTACGGTCCGGACGGAACCCCTCTTCTCCGCACGGATTCGCGCGGGACGCAAATTCGGTTGCGTCCCCTCCTGTCCCCTCCTCAAAACTTGTCACGCTTGTTCACGCCAGTCCGCATAGCTGGACAATGGGCGTTTTCAGTGTGTCGGATCGCATCTTCTAGATCCTTTGGGGGCAGGCATTCGCCGGGATTCTGCCCGGTTTCGACCTATTGCCTTGAGGGTATGACCGTAGTGCCTGTTGTTTGCAACGTGTTTGCAGATTGTCCGCCGCGCATACATGCCGGGTGCGGTTTCTGGTTGCAAGGGGCGGATTCGGCATACAGCGGCAGGACATACACCCTCGCCTTCTCTGCCACCGGGGTGGCGTTTGTGCCAGCCGCGCGGCCATTGTCAAGTCGTTGCTCCGGCAGCGCACTGGCACCCAAGCCGCGCCCACTGCTTTCTCATCTGCTTCCTCCGCCCCCAACTTGCCGCTGTTGTTTCGGCTTCGTTCCCGCCGAAGGTGGCATCGCGGTGGCATCTGCCGCCGCTTCGCCTTCCGGTTTCCCGGTTCCCTTCCCGACGAAAGCCGATTTACCTGTATACAGAGTACAGATGCCACCACAACACGAACGGTGGCATCTACAGTGGCACCCTTGTAGAAAAGGGACTCTACCCCTCTAAAATAGATCTACACGCCACCAGAGAGAATAAAAAAATTAAAAAATACAGCACTCTGTATCCAACAACAGGAGGCTGTATTTTTAAAAACGGTGGCACTCTGACCTTTTGAAAACGGTTGTGCCCCTTGCGGGAAAGGACGCCACCGGGGTGGCGCTGGGGTGGCGGCCAGGGAAGCCGGAAAAAAATTTCGAGCAGGCTGGGAACGAGAGCCGGAGCACGTGACGATGGGTGGCATCTTGGTGGCATTGGCAGCTGTAAACGATTACACCGGTTGGGAAGCCCGGATTCGCCTTGCGACGCAAGGTATCCCGCACGCCAGAGTGTATACCTGCGGCATGATCGCAGTTCTGACTGCACCAGTTTGCGGCGGCAGGTCTCAAGCGTGGTATTTACTCCTTGCCAACGGCTGGCTTTCCGGCAAACGGAAAGGCATTTCTCTTGCGCTCCAAATTGCCGGAGAAGATTTCGGTACGTCCCCGGCACCTGAAAGCCAAAGGAAGGCAAAGACAAATGCTTACACCACGCTTGTAGTTTCGGAAGTCGGAATTCCCTGCACGACATCGAATACACCGTCCGCAGCGATCTGTCCGGTGGCGTTCGGATTCATGACCGAACCCGTTTGTCGCGTGCCGCCGCTCGGTGCGCTAATGGTCCAAGTACAGGAACCGGAACTGCCGCCCGTGCCGGGGTCGGACCCGCCGGGATCCGGATCGCCGCCGCATTGGGGGAGGCTTGGATTTTGTTCACATGGGTCCCGTTGCGGTCTGTACTTGCCTATGACATCCACGCCGCCGAATGCCATGGTAAAGTCCCGTACTGCTACCTTGTCGTTGTCTGGGTTGTCGTCGCTGAGGTCTTGTTCCCATGAATCCCTTCCCGTAAGCTTCGATCTGAGCGTGGAATAGTAGATTTCCCACGTCTGTCCGTTGTATTCCATCGTTTCAGGGAACCGCACTTGCAAGGTAGTGCCAGCGGGGTAGTTGCCCAGTTCATCATCGGGTCGCATCGGCGTACCGTTCCAAGTCCAATACTTCACCGTGAGCGGATATCCTTCGCTTTTACCTTCGAATGTGAAGGCAACGTCAAAATACGATCGAAGGTCTTGTGGTACCCTCCAACCTTCTGCGTTGACTATACCTTGGAGCGTGTAAAATGGACCCTTACGGATAACAGGGTGATGCTAGACTAAATAGTGGACACCGAGAATCGAGAATGCAACAATAAACCTAGCAAAATCGAGGTGTCCGAAGATGAGTCAGAAATACGACAAAGAGTTTAAAATCCAAACCGTGAAAATGATTCAAGAACAGGGGAAGCCGGTGGCGCAGGCTGCTCGGGAATTGGGCGTGTCCGACAATACCCTGTACCGCTGGATCAACGAATTCAAACAGGATCCGGTCAACGCTTTTCGCGGCAGCGGCAATCTGAAAATGGAGGAAAAGACCTTCCTCGACATGCAGAAACGAATTCGCCAACTTGAGATGGAGAATGAGATTCTAAAAAAAGCGATGCACATCTTCGCAAAAGACCGGAACTGATCTTTTCGTTTATTCACAAGCACCGCTCCAAGTATCCGGTGTCGGAGATGTGCAGGATTTTGAATGTATCCCGGAGCGGTTATTATCAATGGACCCGGCGCAAGGAAAGTGAACGGAAAAAACGCCGCGAACGGTTAAAACAGCAAATTAGCCGCATCTTCCTGGAATCGCGCCGTCTGTATGGCAGTCCGAAGATCGCTCAAGTCTTGCGCCAGCAAGGGATGCGGGTGTCCGAGAAAACCGTCGCCCGCATCATGCAGGAGTTGGGGCTTAAGTCGCGCACCGTCCGAAAATACAAGGCGACGACGAACTCGAGGCACAACCTGCCAGTGCATGACAATGTGCTGAATCAGCAGTTCACAGCGCAAGCTCCCAACCAAGTCTGGATGGCGGACATCACGTACGTTCCGACAGACGAAGGATGGCTCTATGTCGCGAGCGTCATGGACTTGTACACGCGCAAAATCGTAGGCTGGCACGCTGATGAGCGGATGACCAAGGAACTGGTCTTGCAAGCTCTGGACCAGGCTTACAGCCGTCAGCGGCCCAAAGGTAAGGTTCTTCATCCTGAATTTCGAAAGCCCA
>NZ_JBCNFP010000142.1:0-21081 GCF_050481165.1 Paenibacillus cisolokensis | reverse complement strand
GCCGTGCCCGGCGACCGCTCCAGGCCCGCCGCCCGCGCGCCGGGCGCGCCGACCGGCCCCGGCGCTTACCGGGCGGACCACAGCCGCCAGCCCTCCAGCTCGACGAACACGATATAGGCGAAAATGAATGTGGCGCCGATGCAGAGCGTCTCGATAAAAGCGCCGCTCGTCTTCCCGGTCCGCATCAACGGGATGCGGAGCTTGAAGGGGAGCGGCGGCAGCGGCTGGATGCCGCGCCGGGTAAGCGCGTCGGCGAGCAGATGGAGCGCATAGGCAAGCCCGCCGGCCTGCCAGACGGCCGGATGCTCCGGCGCGATGCCGTACAGGATGCCGGTCCACAGCGCGGCGGCATAGAACGTATGCGTGAATCCGCGATGCGGCAGGAAGACGCAGCCGACGAGCAGTCCCCCGGCCAGCGCGAGCCAGGGCAGCCCGCCGTACCAGCCGCCCACCAGCAGCCCCGCGCCGATGATCAGCATGAGCAGATGGCGCAATTTGCGGCTGGAAGAGAAGGCGGTCAGCGCCAGCGCGCCGCCCGCCGCCCAGTTCCACGGGGCGTAGGGGGCGGCAAGCCAGGCGACGGCGGCGGCGGTCAGGAGCAGCGCGAGCTGCAGCGCGCGGATGACCGGCTTCGGCAACGCGCGGTTGACGAGCAGCGCGTTCGGCTCGTCGATGTCGGGAAGCAGGCTGCTGACGGCGGCGACGGCGGCGGCAGCCGGCATAATGGGCGTGCGAAGCAGAGCGACGAGCGCAAGCGACACGCCCGTGCCGACGATCAAATGTGCGGATCCTCTCATGAAAACGTTTCTTCCCTTTCTGTAGGCAGCAAAAGCGGCATATCCCCTATATTTCTATTTTAAGGGATATTGCCGCCGGGTGCAAACAAATGTTCGGGAATGCACGTCCCTCAGGCCAAAGTTACTCCTTGACCGCTCCGAGCACGATGCCGTGCACGAAATACTTCTGCAAAAACGGGTAGATAAGCAGAATCGGCAATGTGCCGATAAAGATTTGCGCCGACTTGACCGTTCGTTCCGACAGCTTGGCAACCGTCTCCGGATCGAGCTGGGTAAAATCCATCTGCACGACGATCGTCTGCAGCAGCGTCGCGAGCGGCAGCTTCTCGATCTCGCGCATGTAGATGAGGCCGTCGAAGTAGGAGTTCCAGTGGCCGACGATAATAAACAGCGCGATCGTGGCGATCGAAGGCAGCGAGATCGGCAAATAGACGTTCAGAAACGTCCGGAAATGATTCGCGCCGTCGATCAGCGCCGCCTCCTCCAGCTCCCGCGGAATGTTGCGGAAAAAATTGAGCAGCAGAATCATATTGTAGACGCCGACCGCGCCGGGAAGAACGAGCGACCAGATCGTATTGATAAGCCCCAGTTTCGTAATCAGAATATAAGCCGGGATGATACCGCCGCTGAACAGCATCGTGAAAATAAAGTACCACATATACAGATTCCGCCCCGGGAGCGCATGCTCTTTGGACAGCGCGTACGCCGCGGTTGCCGTCAGCGCCATGCTGAGCGCCGTGCCGAGGACCGTCCGTTCCACCGAGATGAAAATCGAGCGAATGAAATTCGGATTCTCGAACGTCTTGTTGTACGCTTCCAGCGTAAAGTCGATCGGCCAGAATGTGACGAGCCCCGCATTGGCCGGCGCCGGCCCGCTGAACGATACGGCCAGCAGATGGACGAGCGGCAGTATGCAGAGCAGCGCGACGGTGATCAGAAACAGATGGTTGAAGAAGGAGAATATCCGGTAAGGCACCGTTTTGTAATACATCCGAAAGCGACTCCCCTCGTGTTCATGTCCGGTTCGAACCCGGCTAGAAAATCCGATAATTGGCGAACCGGTAGGCCAGCGTATACGAAACGATGATCAGCACCAGGCTGATGAACGACTTGAACAGGCCGACCGCGGTCGCGAAGCTGAACTGGCCGCTCAAGAGCCCTTCGCGATACACGAACGTGTCGATAATGTCCGCCTTGTCGTATACGAGCGGATTGTACAGGTTGAAAATTTGGTCGAAATTCGCATTCAGCACCCCGCCGAGCGCCAGCGTGGCGACGACGACCAGAATCGGCATAAGCGCCGGAATGGTGACGTGCACCGTCTGCTTCCACCGTCCCGCGCCGTCCACTTCGGCCGCCTCGTAGAGCGAAGGGTTGACGCCGGCCAGCGCCGCCAGAAATACGATCGTGCTGAAGCCGAATTCCTTCCAGACGTCGCTTACGATGACGGTAAAGCGGAACCAGTTGCCTTCTCCGAGGAAGAAAATCGGATCGATGCCGAACATGCCGAGAAAGCGGTTGACGATCCCGGTCTGGGACAGCACGTCGATCAGAATGCCGGCGAGAATGACCCATGACAGGAAATGCGGCAAGTAAACGAGCGTCTGCACCGAGCGCTTGACGAACGATTTGCGCACTTCGTTCAGCAGCAGCGCGAATACGAACGGCACCAGCAGGTTCAGCGCGATTTTGATGCAGGCGAAAAACAGCGTATTCGAGATAATGCGGAGAAAATAATCGTTCTGGAGCATATAGCGGAAATGTTCCAGACCGACCCATTCCGAACGCAGAAAGCCGAGTCTCGGCTTATAATTTTGGAACGCCATCATAATCCCGAACATCGGAATATAGGCGAAGATGAACGTGAAGACGGCTGCCGGCAGCACCATGACATGCAGCATCCAGGCGTTCTGCCGGCGAATCGCGGCGGAGCCCCGGCGTTTGCCCGGAGGACGCTGCGGCGACGGTCCGGTATGCGAGGTTTCATTGGCGGCGTTCAAAGCGTTTCCCCCTTTTGACGTGAAGCTGGTTTCAGCTATACTCAATGTTACTGACGGCGCTCCGCCCTGCCTATATGGCGATCTTAGGCCGGTAGGATTCCGTTAGGCAATTCGGACAAGACGGGGGAAAACGATGAAGTTCAGACGAAATTTGTTTGCCAGACTGAATGCGGGATTGGCCGCCGTCTTTATGCTCATTGTCATCATTTATTGGCTTTCTCATCGTCAGACGACGGAAGTGATCCAGCGGGAAATCAGGCAGTCCAATCTGCAGAAGCTGCAGCTGATGAAGAGCGACATGGATTTCAAAATCGAGCAGATGGTCAGCTTTTCGATGATATTGCTCAACGACTCGACAGTCCGGCAGTTCGCCTCCATTCCGATCGATCGGATGAGCTACGATCAGATGGTTATCCGGCGGGCTATCCAGGATAAAATCGTGTTTCAGGAAAATATATCGCCGCAATGGAAAAGCTCGTTCGCGGTATATTCGACGTTCAATCGCGACATGCTTGCCGCCGAATTTTCGTCGTACGACGAGGAGGAATTGCGGAAAAACGTAACGGTTCACTGGACGCTCAGGCCGGACCGGAAAGGCGGGCGATCCTTTTACAAGTACATTTCCGATTCGATCATGCATGCCGGCGACCCGAAGGACGCGTCGGTCATTATCGAGGCCGCTTTTCCCGAATCCAATATTCGGACGCTTCTGAATCAGGAAGCGCTGCATGGGCGCGGCGAAACGCTGCTGTACGACCCGGCGACGGGCGACTGGATATCGTCCGGAGGCGCGGACGAGGAGCTGACGACCAGCATACTTAGCCAGCTGGCCCGTAAAGTCGACCGGCAGACCGGGGAGACGTTCCACTATGCTCTGGATAGCGGCGAAGGCAAATATGCGGTGACCGGCGTCCGCTCGGCGACGCTGGGGTGGTATATCGTGGATTGTACGCCGCTTAAGGAAGCGATGAAGCCGCTCGGCAAGGCGAACGCCTTTTTCTATACGGTGCTGGTCGGATTGTTTGCGCTTACTTTGCTGATGTCCTTTGCTTTGCACCGGAATGTGCTGACGCCGCTCAAGAAGCTGATCGGCGGATTGCGCAGCGTTCAGTTCGGAGATTACGGCGTACGGCTGAAATGGGAAAGCGACTACCAGTTTTCGTTCGTGTTCGAACGTTTCAACGACATGACACGGCGAATTCGGGAACTGATCGAGCATGTGCTGATGGAACAGTTGCGAGCCAAGGATGCCTATGTGAAGCAGCTGCAGGCGCAGATCAACCCGCATTTTCTGTACAATTGCCTCGGCTTCATCATCAATATGACCGAAATGCAAAACAGCAAGGCTGTCGTGGCCATGGCGCACCGGCTTAGCGATTATTACCGCTACATGACGCGTACCGATGTCGGAACGGTAACGCTGCGGGAAGAACTGGAGCTGGTCCGCAATTATCTGGACATTCAGCAGATGCGCTTCCCGCGCCTCGATTACGATATCGATGTGGCGCCGGAAGCGGAGGCGCTGGACGTGCCGCGGCTTATCGTGCAGCCGATCGTCGAGAACGCGATCGTTCACGGCGTCGCCCGCTCGGCAAGGCCGGCGTCGATCCGGATCGCCGGCGGGACGGAAGGAAAGCGCGTTTGGCTTACGGTGCGGGACAACGGCCGCGGATTGGACGAGCAGCGGCTCTTCCGACTGCAGCAGACGCTGCAGCTGCAGGAAGAGCCGGAAGTCGGCTACGGTCTGTGGAATACGGCGCAGCGGCTGAGGATGGCGTTCGGGGACGAAGCGGAGCTTACGGTAGCGCAGGCCGCCGAAGGCGGCGTCGTCGTCCGGCTCGAATGGACGAACGGCAGCGCGAAAAGCGCAGAAACGGCGGAAAGGAGACGGCAGGAATGACAGGAATGAAACATTTGCTTATTGTCGACGATGAAGCGCACTGGACGGACAATCTGGCCGACCATAAGCCGTGGGGAGAGGTGGGCATCGATGTCGTGCACAAGGCTTATTCGGCTTTTGAAGCGCTGGAGCTTATCCAAACGTACCCGGTCGATCTGGTGATAACCGACATCATGATGCCGGAGTGGACCGGGCTGGAGCTGATTGAAGAAATTCGCAAGCGCCGGCCCGATACCGTCTGTATCTTGCTGTCCGGCTATTCGGATTTCGAATATGCGAGAACGGCGATCGAGCTCGAAGCGTTCGATTATTTGCTCAAACCGGTGAAGGACGAGGAATTGTTCCGTGTCGTCCGCCAGGCGCTGTCCCGGCTGGAGCGGCTGGATGAGAAGGAGCGGCTGCAGCGCCGGCTTGCTTATTCGCTGAATGAGAATATGCCGCTGATCCGCAGCCATTTGCTGTCCGAATGGCTGACGGGAACGGCTCGTGCGGCGGATTGGGAGAATTGCGCCGTCCGTTACGGCATCCCGTTCCGGGCGGGGGACGAGGTCCTGCTGGTGCTCGTCCGGCCGGACGACCGTCTCGGCGGCGGCGAAGGGCGGGAAGCGCCGAAGCACGAACGGAAGCTGGCGGAGTATGCCATTCAGAACATCGCCGAGGAATGGATGTCTTCCGGCGGATTCGACGTGTGGAGCTGCTGGCTTGGCCGGGATTATATGGCCATGCTGCTTCGCTGCGGGAACGGCCGGCCGCCTGCGCCGGACATCGGTGACGCGCAAGCGCTTGAGCGGCTGCTTCTCGGCCTGCAGCAAAATATTAAGCGTTTCGCGAAAGCGAGCGTTTCGCTCCTGATGACGGATCCGCACCGGTTTCCCGACGAGGTCCATGCGGCCTGCGAGAAAGCGCTGATCAGCTTTCGCCAGCAGGTCGGAGGCCGGCAGGAGCTTCTGCTGGCGCAAAAAGATGCGGCGCCGCCGCTTTCCGCCAAATCGCTGCGGACGCTGCACTGCCCGCCATCGCTGCTGCAACTGATGGAAGTGCAGCGCTGGCAGGAGGCGGAAGCGCTCGTGGAGCGGATGCTGACGGAGCTTGAGACTGACTGGTCCGAATCCCACGAGCATCTGCTGGCGGCGGCGATGGAGATCGGCGGCGCCTTTCTGCAGCTTGCGCACCGCAGCGGCATCTTTCTGCGCGACGCGGCGCCGGAACTGACAAGCGGTTTTATCGCCGGGGAACCGATGCGTTCGATTGCGGCACTGCGCCGCTGGGCGTCCTCCATGCTGCAGGCGATGCGCCGCCATATGCGGGAGGAGGCGGTCCACAACCGCCGCGAGACGATACGCCGGGTTCATGAATATATCGAACGGCATTTGAAGACGGACGCATCGCTGCGCGCGATTGCCGATTACGTTCATATGCATCCGACCCACTTGTCCAAAATATACAAGCAGGAAACCGGACAGGGGCTGAGCGACTATTTGATGCAGGTGAGGATGGAGAAGGCTTGTGCGCTGCTGAGCGGCTCACAATTGAAGGTATATGAAATATGCGAGGAAATCGGCTATCTGGATCCGGCCTATTTCATCAAGGTGTTCCGCAAGTTTTACGGCGTGACACCGCAAGAGTACCGGGATCGGGTGAATGCCGGCAAATAACCGGATATGCGCGATCGTTGCGGAAGGCAGAGCGCCTCTTGATCCGGACTGCATGAACAATAAATTCTTATCGGCCTAACATTGTCTTATGGAACCGTCTTCAAAGGGCCTGTTAAGATGGGGCTATCATAAGGCAGGGGGGAACAAGATGCAACGCAAATTTCGCAAAGGATGGAGACTGGCGCTGGCCGCCGTCCTCAGCTTCAGCCTGCTAGCGGGCTGCTCCTCCGGAGGCGGAGAGGCGGAAGGATCGGGACAGGGAGAAGGCGGCGGACAAAACGCCGAAGCGGCGGCGATCGCCGACGAGGCGGTCAAGAACGGCAAATACAGCACGCCGATCGAAATTACGAGCGTCGGCCGCCAACGGAAATATACGAAGGGCGACACGAAAGACAACAATGTGCACAGCCGCTGGGCGGAAGAGAAGCTCGGCATCAAAATCAAAAATATTTGGGAGCCGGCCAATGTCGACCAGTACAAGCAGAAGCTGCAGCTTGCGCTTTCGTCGGGCGAGGAGATTCCGGATTTTGTGCCGTACTACGACGATCCGGTCGTGATCGGGCAGTTGATCGAATCGGGCGAGTTTATGGCGATTGACGAATTGTTCGATAAATATGCCAGCCCGATTCTGAAAGAGCATTCCGAGAAGCATCCGGAAATGTGGTATCCGTTTATGTACGAGGGCAAGAAATATGCGTTGCCGGTACTCGAGTATCTGGACAACGACAACACCGTCTTATGGTTCCGCGAAGACTGGATGGAGAAGCTCGGGTTGTCGGCGCCGAAAACGATTGCCGATCTGGAAGTCATTATGGAGAAATTCAAGTATGAGAATCCCGACGGATTGAAGCCTGAGGAAGTGTTTCCGCTAACGGCCGCCATGCGCAGCACGCTGAACGGCTGGATGGGGTCGCTGGAATGGGTGTTCGGCGCTTACGGCACGATCCCCGAGCAGTGGAATATGGATGAGAACGGCCGGCTCGTCTACGGCTCCATTCATCCGGGAGCGAAGCAGGCGCTGGAAAAACTGCGGGAGTGGATGGCCAAAGGCTATATTCATCCGGACGCGGCGCTGTGGGACGAAGGCAAGTCGTCGGAGCTGTGGACGGCGGGCAAGGCCGGCATATTGCCGGGCGCGCAGTGGGTGCCGGACTGGCCGGCGCCGGATTTGACCAAGAACGTCAAGGGCTCCAAATATAAGGCGTACCCGATCCCGAGCGGCCCCGACGGTCATATCGGGACGAAGTGGCGCAGCAGCACCGGTACGAACGGCAGCATTCTGATCAGCCGTCACGCCAAGCATCCGGAAGCGATTTTCGTGTACTACAACCATTTGCTTGAGCATTACGCCAATCCGAAGGAAGGCAGCGAATACGAGTACGGTTTTGCCAAAGGATACGATTGGGATATTATCGACGGCAAACCGACCAGCGACGCGTCCAAAATTCCGGACTACAACAACGAATTCATGTTTATTACCGGTTTTAACAACAATCCGGCCCGGATTCCGGACCTCTATATGAAGACGCTGGTGAAGCTGGCGGAAGGCGGCAAGCCGGAAACGCCGTACGAACGGCAGCTTGCCGAACAGCGCAAACCGGAAAACTGGTATGCCGCGAAGGTTGTCATGGACCAGAAGGATATCCGGCGCAAAAACTATTTCAACGGCGCTCCGACCAAAACGATGCAGAGCAAATGGAATTTGCTGCGGCAGTCCGAATTCGAAACGTTCAATAAAATCATCTATGGCAAACTGCCGGTAGACGAATTCGACAATTTCGTCGCGAAGTGGAAAGCAAACGGCGGCGATCAGGTGACCGAAGAAGTCAATGAATGGTATCAGGAGGTTTCGGGGCAATGATTTTCGCCCCACTGCAATCTGGCGGCCGAAAGCGGCGTGAAGCGCGCCGCTTTCTTTATGCGCGGGCAGCGCAAGTGAGGCGGGAGGCGCTCTGAAGATGGGGAAACGTTTTTATGCCGTCCTGGCAGGAGCGGGGATCGTTTTGCTTGTCGGGGCGTTCGGATCGGTGTTGATGAAGGGAAAGGAGAATGTGCCGATGAGAAATAGATTGCCTGAAAAAGCGGAAAAAGGGTTGCTGCAAACGACGCTTCAATTCGAAGAGAAGGAAGGCGGCGTCATCGCCTATCAGAACGGCATTCCGGTGCCGACGTTCGAGCCTCAGCGGCGCAACGTGTTGACGTTGTCCGGAACGTGGAAGAAAGAGCGGTTTGCAGCCGACCATGATCAGACGATGGCTCCGCGGAGCAGGGAATGGGTGCGCGCCGTAGAGGAGGCGGCGGAAGGCCGGACCGCCGAGAAGTTTGACGATTCCGGCTGGGAGGACATCGAGCTGCCGCTTCCCGAGAACATCATGACCGGCGAGGAGAGCGCGGCCGGAGCGGAAACCTATGAGGACGGCGTCTGGTACCGCCGCACGTTCGAGCTGGACGATTCATGGAGCGGCCAGGCTGTCACGCTCAAAAGTTTGGGCGTCAGCTATATCGCAGACATCTGGATCAACGGTCAATGGGCCGGGATGCATGAGGGCGGATTTACGCCGTTCGCGCTGGATGTGACGCCCTTTGTCCGCAGCGGCGCCAATACGATCGTGGTCCGCGTCGACAATCCGCCGTGGGGTTCGCGGATCGATACGATTCCGGCGGTGGCAGGAACCGACTTTTTCAATTACACCGGCATCATCCAAGAGATATATTTGGAAGCGGTGCCGTATGTGCATATGGTGCGGGCGGACATTGTGCCGCAGGAAGAGGACGGACGGCTGCTCATCCGGGCTGTCGTGGAGAACCGTGGCAACCGCAAGGCATCCGTGACGCTGGCGGGAGCTGTCTATGAGGCGGTCACCGACAGCGAGAAGCTGCTCGCATCGCCGTATCCCGCAGATATTATCGGCGCGCCGGCCGAGACGGAAGGGATGGACGACCGGGACATCGAGCTTGCTCCGCTGGAAGCGCGGCTTGTGACATGGAACGTTCGTGTCAAAGAGCCGAAACGGTGGACGATGGAGACGCCGCATCTGTACGTAGCGGAATTTTCGGTTCACCAGAACGGAACGGCAACGGATCGGCTGGCGACCCAGTTCGGCATCCGGACGATCCGTACGGACAAACGAAATATTTTGCTTAACGGGGAACCAGTCTTTCTGAGGGGCATCGCCCGCCACGAGGAGTGGCCGGTATACGGCCGGACGGCTTCCTGGGAACGGATCGTCCGCGATCTGGAACAAATTCGCGGGCTGAATGCCAATATGGTACGGACCGGGCACTATCCGAACCACGTTTACACCTACCTGGCGACGGATCGTCTCGGCCTTGCCGCGATGAGTGAAATCCCGCTCTGGCAGTTCGAGACGATTCATTACGAAGCGCAGCAGACGCGGCGGCTCGCCGATCAAATGTGGCGGGAAATGGTTTTCTCGCAATATAACCGTCCTTCGGTCATCATGTGGAGCACGCAGAACGAAAGCAAGGACGTCATGCTGCGCAAGGCTTACAACGAGCGGCTTGTCCGGGATATCCGCACTTTCTATGACGACGGCCGGCTCGTGACGCAGAGCGCTGCGGCCGATCAGCCCGGGCCTTGGGACGAATCGATGGAACCGCTTGACGTCGCGGCCTGGACGATGTATTTCGGTATTTTCCACGGGAGCACGCCGTACGAAGGGACTCGCGATTTTGTGGCGGAAGCGGCGCGCCGTTGGCCCGACAAGCCGCTGCTCAACACGGAGTTCGGTTACTGGACGGGAGAGACGGACCTTGAGGCGGACCGTCAGGCGGAGATTTATAACGAAACGCTGCGGGCGCTGATGGAGCATGCGACGGTGACGATGGACGGGCGGCCGAACCCGGAAGGGGTTTTGGCGGGAATCGACTTTTGGACGGCTTACAACTGGTATGTCAATCACGGACAGTGGAGCCAGACGATGGGAATCTACCATATGGACCGGACGACCGCCAAGCCGGTGCGGGATTTGATCCGGGAAGATTATGCCCGAATATCGGGCAAGCCGGCCCGGTAGGTTCTTTGACAACGGCGGCGCCCTTGACGGATAATGAACGAAAGATGAGGCCGCACTTGGCGGCCCGATCATCATGTCAGGGGAATGGAGCGTTGTCATGAAATCACTCGTATTGGCCGAAAAGCCGAGCGTCGCGAAAGAAATCGCCCGGGTGCTCGGCTGCGGGCAAAAGCATAAAAGCTACATGGAAGGACCGGATTATGTCGTGACATGGGCGCTCGGACATCTTGTCACGCTGGCCGAGCCGGAGGATTACGACCCGAAATACCGGACATGGAAGTTGGAAGATTTGCCGATTATTCCGGAACGGATGAATCTGAAGGTGCTGAAGGAGACGGCCGGCCAGTTTCGCGCCGTCGCCCAACTGTGCAAGCGTGCCGACCTTGGCGAGCTTATCATCGCGACCGACGCCGGGCGCGAAGGCGAGCTGGTGGCGCGCTGGATTATGGAGCTTGTCCGCTGGCGCAAGCCATTCAAGCGGCTGTGGATTTCGTCGCAGACGGACCAGGCGATCCGGGACGGCTTCCGGAATTTGAAGCCGGGACATCAATACGATGCGCTGTATCGGTCGGCCGTATGCCGCGCGGAAGCGGATTGGCTCATCGGTCTGAACGTGACGCGCGCGCTGACGACGAAATATAACGCGCAGCTCGCCGCCGGCCGCGTGCAGACGCCGACGCTGTCCATCCTGATCGAACGGGAGCGGGAAATTCGCGATTTCCAGTCCAAGCCTTACTGGACGATCGCGGCCGATTTCGGCTCGTTCCAGGCGGTATGGCGCGAGAAGGACGGCCACGACGGGCGGCTGTGGGACGAGGCGCAGGCGGAGGCGATCGCGGAACGGGCGCGCGGGCGCGCCGCCAAGGTGACGAAGCTGCGCACGACGGAGAAGAGCGAGCCGCATCCGCAGGCATACGATTTAACCGAGCTGCAGCGGGATGCGAACAAGCGGCTCGGCTTCTCGGCGAAGCAGACGTCAAATGTGCTGCAGCGGCTTTACGAGCAGCACAAGCTGGTGACGTATCCGCGTACCGATTCCCGCTACATCTCCAGCGATATCGTGCCGACGCTGAAGGGCAGGCTGGAGAGCGTCGCTGTCGGGCCTTACGCGGCGCTGGCCCGCAAAGTTCTGCGGGGAACGCTGCCGGTATCGAAGCGGTTCGTCGACGACAGCAAGGTGAGCGACCATCACGCGATCATTCCGACGGATCAGTATGTCAATCTGTCCGCGCTTACGAACGATGAGCGACGATTGTACGATCTGATCGTCCGCCGGTTTATCGCGCTGTTCTATCCGCCGTACCGGTACGACGAGACATCGGTCGTCCTCTCCGTCGGCGATGATCATTATTTCGCCAAAGGACGGATCGAGAAGGACGCCGGCTGGAAAGAGGTTTACGCATCCGGCGGGGCCGGTTCCCAGGGCGATGACGATTGGGACGACGAAGAGGACGGGGCGGACCGGAGCGACGCGCAGCCGGCGCAGCGGCTGCCGGAGCTGGCCGTCGGCCAGACGGTCCCGGTGAAGCAATGCCGCACGCGCGAGCAGCGGACGCAGCCGCCGGGCCGTTACACCGAAGCGGCGCTGCTGGCGAAGATGGAGAAGCACGGCCTCGGCACACCGGCCACCCGGGCCGATATTATCGAGAAGCTGCTGCAGACCGATACGATCGAGCGGACGCAGAACCGGCTCGTCCCGACAGGCAAGGGCCGCCAGCTGTTCGAGCTTGTCGTGGATGAGCTGCGCAGCCCGGACATGACGGCGGAATGGGAGCGGGAGCTGGAGCGGATCGCCAAGGGCAAAGGCGACCCGCAATCGTTCATGGCCGGCATTCGGGAGCGGGCCCGGCTGTGGGTCGAGGAGGTCAAGCGGGAGACGAAGGAATACAAGCCGCACAACCTGACGACCTCCCGCTGTCCGTCCTGCGGCAAGCCTTTGATGGAAGTGAAGGGCAAGCGCGGCAAGTCGCTCGTCTGCTCGGACCGGGAATGCGACTACCGGCGGTCGGCGGAGCCGGCGCTGACGAACCGGAGATGCCCGCAGTGCCACAAGAAGATGGAAATCCGCAACGGCAAGGCAGGGAAATTTTTTCATTGCCGTCCGTGCAACGTCATCGAGATGGTCGGCGACAAGCAGGGCGGCCGCGTAAGCAAGCATGAGCAGCGCAAGCTGATCGAGAAGTACAGCGACAACGCGCCGTTGTCGAACAGCCTCGGCGATGCGCTGCGGGCAGCGCTGCAGCAGAAGGGCGAGTAAGGCTGCCCGCGGCGGCGCCTCACAAATCATAAAAAAACGAAACTGCCAGGATTCATTCCCGGCAGTTTTTTTTGCGTTGGAAAAAAGTAAAATCTATATTTTTTTACTAAGTAAATTTTACAAAAGAATATTACCTGTTATATTTATATCATACAACTTTTCGATGGAGGCCGTAAAACATGATTGGATTGAAAGAGATCGCTAAGCTTGCGGGTGTTTCGGTATCGACAGTATCCAATGTGCTGAACGGACGCAAAAACGTCGGACAGGCGACACGGGAACGGGTGCTGCAAATATGTTCGGAATACGGCTACATGGAAACGTCGGGAAAAGCGGCGAAATCGGAAAAAAATAAAACGGTTATCTTTATATTCAGCGATTTCGACCGGGACTTTTATTTGAAGATTATAGAAGGCATCAGCGATTGCCTGACCGAGAACGGTTACGATTTGATCATTTGCACGAATAAATCGAGCGCCAATTTTATGCGGAGCAATTTTGCCAGCGGGGTGATCAGCCTGGACGGAAGTATGCCGGACGAGCTGCTCGTATCCGCCGCCAAGGCCAATTTTCCGATCGTCGTGATGGACCGTATTATTGAAAACGAACATGCCTATACTAAAAGCGTTATCGTTGACAACTATCCCGTTATGTGTGAAATGGTGCAGGGACTGGTCGACAAAGGGTTCAGACGGTTCGGCTATATCGGCGGCCTCGCTTTTACGCTGGACAATAAAGAACGTTTCGCCGGGCTGATCGATACGCTGGCCAAAAACGGCATTCCGTTCGACCAAAAGCTCTACTTCCATGGAAATTATCGCGAAAACAGCGGGTACCAGGCGGCCAAAATTATGATTTTGAGCAACGATGTGCCCGAGGTTGTCGTTTGCGCGAACGACAATATGGCCATCGGCGCGATCAAAGCTTTCGAAGAATACAACATCAAAGTTCCGGAAGACGTTGCCGTTACGGGATTTGACGATTCCGACATGGCGGCCGTGGCAGGTTTGACGACGATTTCCATCCCCCGATACGAAAGCGGCTATATCGCGGCCAAAGAATTGCTGGCGATGATCAACGGCACAGGAGGGAAAGAACCGTTTAAACTGAGTGCGTCCGTCAAATGGAGAGGAACGGCATAAATCAGATTTTATATTCATGAAGTAAAATTCGTTGTTTTTTACTAATACGAATAAGTAAAATTTATTGACGATTTATAAAATCGATTTTATAATAAAGGCCAGTAAGCGTTTTACTCACTCGAGCAACTGGAATCACAACATCGTTAAGGGGGCATTACGTTGAAGAAGGTCAAAAAGTACTTCGGCATACTGGCCGCTACGGCGCTGTTGGCGGCTGCGGTAGGTTGCGGCAGTTCGACGGGCAACGATTCCGAGTCGGGCACCTCGGCGGACGGAACGGAAAAGTTGAAGAAAATTTCGATTTTCCAATCGAAGGTGGAAATTGCCGAACCGTTGGAAGCGCTAACGAAAAAGTATAAGGAAGAAACGGGCAACGAGGTTGAAGTGTGGGGCGCGGCGGGCGACGCTTATGCGACGCAGCTGCAGGCGAAGCTTACCGCCAATCAAGGGCCGACGATTTTCAGCGTGGCTCCCGGATCGGAAGCGGAGAAATTCAAGTCCTATTACTACGACATGAGCAATGAGCCGTATGTGCAATATATCGCACCGAACATGGCTCTGGAAATCGACGGGAAAGTGGTCGGCGTGCCGTACGGCGTGGAAGGCTTCGGCTTGGTTTACAACAAGAGCCTGGTCGATCCCGCCAATGTGAAGGACCTGGATTCGTTTACGAAGACGCTGGAGAAGCTGAAGGCGGAAGGCGTTAACGGTCTGAGCCTCTCGCAGGAAGCGTACTTCCTGATCGGACATTTGCTCAATACGCCTTTTGCGCTGCAGCCCGATCCGCAGGCGTTCATCGAGCAATTGAACAAAGGCGAAGTGAAGATGGCGGATACGAAGGAATTCCAGGAGTTTGCGAAATTTCTGGATGCCATCAAAGCCAATACGAAAAATCCGCTCGAAGTCAAATACGATACCCAGATGGGCGACTTCGCGACCGGCAAAACGGCGATGGTGCATCAAGGCAACTGGAGCTACACCATGCTGGCCGATTACGGGGACCTGGGTTTTGAAATCGGCATGATGCCTTTCCCGCTCGCCGGCAATGACAAGCTTGCTGTCGGCCAGGCAAGCAGCTGGGTCATTAACGGAAAAGCCGATCCGGAAGAAATCAAAGCGGCCAGCGCTTTCCTGAACTGGCTCTTCACAAGCGAGACGGGCAAAAATGCCATCGTGAACGAATTCAAATTCATTCCGGCTATGACCAATATCGAAGCGAACGAACTGGATCCTCTGTCCCAGGCCGTGCATGAAGCGACGAAGAGCGGCAACACGATTCCGTGGGCATTCCGTGATTTCCCGCAGGGCTTTATTGTGAACGACCTGGCTCCGCTCGCACAGGAATACTTCCTGAGCAAAAACATGACCGGGGAGCAGTTCCTGCAGAAGCTTGATGAAGTGTGGGCAAAGGCGGCAAAATAAAGCAATACAATTCAAAAAAACAAAGGCCTAACCTCGATCGTCAGCGTTAGGCTTTTGTTTTCCTTTTGAAAGCCGGAAACTATCTTTACTGAAATGAGTGAGACGGATGAATAAAAGAAAGGATAAATTATGGTTCGCCATATTCACGGTGCCGCTCCTTTTTATTTTTACAACCGTGGTCATCGTGCCGTTCGTCATCGGCATTGTCTATTCGTTCGTGGACTGGGACGGCATTCCCGCCAATCCCAAAGTGTTCGTCGGCTTTGACAACTACGTCCAGATCTTCCAGGACGAGCGCTTTCTCGCTTCCGCATGGAAAACGGTTCTTTTTACCGTTATGGCGCTTCTGTCCGTCAATGTGCTGGGGCTCATCTTTGCGCTCCTTGTGACGACGGGGCTGAAGGCAAGCAATGCGGCGCGGACGATGCTGTTCATGCCGAACCTGATCGGCGGTTTGATTCTCGGTTACATCTGGCAGTTCATTTTTACGGATATTTTGTCCATGATCGGCGAGAAAACCGGTTTCGGAAGTCTGTTCTTCAATTGGCTGCTCGACCCGCAATTCGCCTTGTATTCCCTGGTCGTCGTCTTTACATGGCAGATGGCCGGATATACGATGATTATCTATATTGCAGGCATTCAAGGCATTCCCGACGATTTGATGGAGGCGGCGAAAGTGGACGGGGCCAATTTGTGGCAAAGGCTGACCCGAATCGTATTCCCGCTGCTCATGCCTGCCATTACGATCTGCCTGTTCCTGACGTTGTCCGGAGCATTCAAAATTTTCGACGTCAATTTGTCGTTGACGAAGGGCGGACCGAACAACGCCACGGAATTGTTCGCCATGAACATTTACAATGAAATATTCAGCTACAGCCATTACGGGCTCGGACAGGCGAAAGCGATCGTCTTCTTCCTGATCGTCGCCGCCGTAACCTTGACGCAAGTCATCATTACGAAAAGGCGAGAGGTGCAAATGTGATGAGAAAAACAAGCAAATGGATTTTCGAACTATTGCTTGTCGCCCTTGCGCTTGCATTCCTGTCGCCGATCTACATCATGATCGTCAACTCGTTCAAAAACCGGGCGGAGCTGTACGAGAACGCATTGGCCCTGCCGTCCACGTTAAGCTTTCAGTATTATAAGCAGGCCATGGAGAAAATGAATTTTCTGACCGCATTCGGCAACTCGCTGTTTGTAACCGTCATTTCGGTCGCGATTGTCGTCATTCTGGCTTCCATGACGGCATGGATGCTGGTCAGAACGGAAAACAAATTAAGTAAAATCATCTTTCTGACCTTCGTTTCGACGATGCTGATTCCTTTTCAGACGCTGATGATGCCGCTGATGCAAGTGATGGACTGGATCAGCCGGAATCTGCATATCCCGATGCTGAATACGCACGGGGGCTTGATCTATATGAATGTCGGCTTCCACGCCAGCATGGCGGTATTTCTGTATCACGGCTTTATCAAGTCCGTCCCGGTTGCGCTCGAGGAGGCCGCGACGCTGGATGGCTGCGGCAAATTCGGCGTATTCTGGCGAATCGTGTTTCCGATGCTGAAGACCATTACGATTACCATTGCGATTCTGGATGTCATCTCGATCTGGAACGACTATTTGCTGCCGTCCCTGACGCTTTCCGATAAAGGGCTCAGGACGATTCCGCTGTCCACCTTCTACTTCTTCGGAGAGTTCACCATCGTCTGGAATCTGGCGATGGCCGGATTGACGCTGACGATTATTCCGGTAGTCGTATTCTACTTCTTCGCGCAGAAATATATCATCAAGGGCATTGCCGCCGGAGCGGTGAAATAATCGCCGTTTGAAACAAGCGGGACTTGCGCGATTGCGACGAAGGGAGCAGCTGAAGATTGAGAATTGTCATTCTCGGTGATTTTCATTTAAAACCCGAAGATTACGAACTGACGCGGTCGGCGATGGAAGATATTGCGAACTGCAAGCCGGATTTGATTATCCCGCTCGGCGACTTCGGCAGCCAGGAGAACATCGGCCGCGTTGCCGGACTGGAAGAAGCGGAACGATTTTTGCGAATGCCGGGCGTGCCGTTGAGACCGATTTTGGGAAACCACGATTTGGAACGGGAGTCCGGCAACGGGAAGCAGCCGAAAGGCACGATGCAGGAACGCTTTTTGCAAATGTTTCAGTTGGACAAGCCGTACGGTGTGCTGGAATTCGAAAACTATCGATTCTTTTTCGCTTCGACGGAACCGCAAAGTCCGGATTCCTGCTATGACGTACAGGAGGTGTTCGCCTCCGACGAGCAATTTGCCTGGCTGACCGGAAAGCTCAAGGAACGTCCGAATGTCCCAGTTATATTTTTTACTCACGCTCCCCCGGTCGGTTCCGGGCTGCGCACGGTGCCGCGCGTCCACGTACGGTCGACGAACGCTTACCTGGACGAAAACCATGATCCTTACCGGTGGTATTATTTATTCAAAAATTGTCCGGAAATCGTCATGTGGTTTTCGGCCCATTATCATTTGAGTCACATGCATCCTGATTCCCATACGTACCGGTTTGGAACCCACTTTTTTATAACCGGCGTGCACGGCGCTTCTTTCACCCGCGACGGGCTGCGGCAATCCCGCATCGTGGACATCGGGGATAACGCCGTCACGGTACGCACGCTCGATCATATCAAGCGTTCGGTGACCGACGAAGGAGGCTGGAGGCACGAGGGTCCGATCCGATCGTTAATCAAAAAACCGGACGTCTTGCTGTCCCGCGTTCACTCCTTCCCGGTCGGCGAAGCCCCGGCCATCCCGGGCGGCATCGTTCCGCTGTCCCCCGACCGGTGCCTGGTATCGACGGAGGACGGTTTTACGTGGGAGGCCGAACCGGGGATGGAAGCCGTTTTCGGCACATGCCACATCGGTCCGGTTTTGTCTGCTGTAGCCGCTTCGGAAGAGCATATCTGGCTCGCTTGGGGAAATTCGGTCGGCCGCAGCGACCGGCACAGTCCCTGGCGGTTTGTCCGGGATGCGAACGGGGATTGGCCATCGGTGAAGTGGCAGTTCGAAAATGAAGCGGACGGTATGGCCGTAAGACCGGAAGGCGGCGTGTGGGTGGCGGCGGGTCCGGATTTGTGGAAAATCGATGACGCCGCGGCGAGCGGCTCGCCGTCCGCCGTTCGAATCTCCCCGCTCCCCGAACGAAGCCGGGCGTTGATTGCGGATGGGCGTACCTTATGGTCTGTCGCCGACTCGGGCACCGTATACCGGTACGATGAGGAGCGGCAGTCTTTTCAGCCTTATATGGAAAACGTACAAGCGTGGGATTCGTGGAGAGGGTACCATGCAGCGATTGTTGCCGATAATGGCGTTCTCCGGCTGAAATCAATGGACGAACGAAATCAGTATGAGGTATCGCTGCCGGTCCCGGTCGGCGAAGGCGCGCACGTTCAGGCGATCTGTTTGGGCAATCATCATGTTTTGGTTATCGCCGGCGGGCAAGCGTTCTTTGCCATCGTAAATCTGCAAATCGTGAGCAAGCTCGAAACGCCGAACGGCTATGCGGCTTCGACAGCCAGAGCGTATCACGCGAAGGCGGACAATGTTTGTTCGTCGTTTTACATCTCGGTGCAATCGAACGATCCGGGCGTGCGGCCGAGGCTCGAAATGTGGGAAGCCGCTCTCCGTTATTAGGGCGCCGCACCGGTGAAATGATCGCCGTTTGAAACAAGCGAGACTCATGCATCGCAGGGTTAGCAGCGAAGAGGAGTGTCCGATTTGAAAAAAGTTTGGTGGAAAGAAGCGGTTGTTTATCAAGTATATTGGCGCAGTTTTTACGATACGGACGGAGACGGTTACGGCGATCTGCAGGGCGTAATCGAGAAGCTCGACTATATTCAGAACCTCGGGGCCGACGTCATTTGGCTGAATCCCGTCTACGAATCGCCGGATAAAGACAACGGCTACGATATATCCGATTATTACAAGCTGATGCCGAAAGCCGGTACGATGGAAACATGGGAGAAGCTGCTTCACGAAGTTCATCGGCGCGGGATGAAGCTGATTATGGATCTGGTCGTCAACCATACGTCGAACCGGCATCCGTGGTTTCTGGAATCCCGCTCTTCCCGCAGCAACCCCAAGCGCGACTGGTATATCTGGAAGGACCCGAAGGACGGGAAGGAGCCGAACAATTGGCGCTCTTACTTCTCGCCGTCCGTCTGGGAGTGGGACGAGAAAACCGGACAGTACTATTTTCACTCGTTCGCCGTGGATCAGCCCGATCTGAACTGGGCCAATCCGGAAGTTCGCGAGGCTGTCTACGAGATGATGCGGTATTGGCTGGACAAAGGGATCGACGGTTTCAGACTCGACGCCATCGCTTTGCTGGCCAAGCCGGAGCGGTTCGACGACGCGGACAATCCGCATGATATCCGGTATTTGACGAACAATCCCGGCCTGCACGACTTTTTGAAAGAAATGAACGAAAAGGTGCTGCGTCATTACGATATTATGACGGTTGGCGAAGTCGCCTATGTGTCGCCGGAAGAAGGACTGCTTTATGTCGGAGAGGACCGTCACGAGCTGAATGCGCTGTTTCATTTCGAAGTGGCCGATGAAATGCCCGGCTGGGATATGCTGCGGTTCAAAGAAATTCAAAAGAACTGGTATCAGAAATTGAAAGGGAAAGGATGGAATTCCCAATTTCTGAACAACCACGATCATACCCGGCAAGTGACGCGTTACGGCAACGACGGGAAATACCGGGTGGAATCGGCGAAGCTTCTGGCGACCATGCTGCATACGCTGCCCGGCAATCCTTACGTCTATCAAGGGGAAGAAATCGGGATGACCGGCGTTCGCTTCGCTTCGATCGAGGATTACAACGATATCGCGATGAAAAACCGGTACCGGGAGGAAGTCGAAAAAGGCAGGGACCCGAAAGAAGTGTTCGAAAGCCTGCTCGCCTTGAGCCGCGACAATTCGCGTACGCCGATGCAGTGGGACGATACCGAGCATGCGGGCTTTACGACCGGCACGCCGTGGATCAAAGTCAACCCGAACTACAAGGAAATCAATGTCAAGCGCGATCTTGCCCATGAGCATTCCATTTACCGGTACTATCAAAAATTAATCGCCCTGCGAAAGGCGAATCCGGTCATCGTCTATGGAGATTACGAGGATCTGTCGCCGGGAGATCCGCATCTGTACGTCTATACCCGGTGTCTCGACGGCGACCGGCTGCTCGTCATGCTGAATCATGCCGACCATGAGACGGCGTTCACCCTGCCCGACGGCTTCGACGATCGGCAGAAACAGCTGCTGATCGCCAATTACCCGGATGTCGGGGAGGGCGATTCCATCGCTTCCTGCAAGCTCAGACCGCACGAGGCGCGAGTGTACCGAATATGACCGGCTGCGGCCCCGGACAACACGTTTTGTCCGGGGCCGCTTGCTTGCTATTCCGTGAGCACCCGGTATATTTTCCGCGGCCTGCCTTTGGAAGCGGGGGCTTCTTCGCCGATCATTTCGGCCAGCCCTTGTTCCGTCAGGCTGTTCAGAATGCGGCGGGCATAGCGGGGGGTCATCTTCAGCCATTCGGCCAGCGTCGAAGCGTTGATGGAATGGCTGCCCGACTTTTTTGAATCGACAAGATTTTGTTGTAGGTCGTAATGGTTACGCCGCACCGTTTCAGCTTTTCGCTCAGCTCTTTGTTATTGGCGTTCTTCGACTTCAATTAATCGTTGTTCGTCTGCCAGATGCTTGCCTGTCCCCTTCCTGGCGTGCGCCGAACGTTGACGCTCCCCGCCAACCGGCAGTGCGCTTCGGCGAAAAGCATTTGCAGGTTTTGTTCCATCGGACGTACCGGCGGTTGCTCTAGCTATGATGAACGTAA
>NZ_JBCNFP010000141.1:0-7074 GCF_050481165.1 Paenibacillus cisolokensis | reverse complement strand
GCTCAAGAATCTGCTGGTCCATCATTTCCAGCGCCTTCGTCATGGCGCTGGCGAACGCCTCCTGCATTTTCCGCAGCATCCATTGCTCAAGCTCTTTCATCGTCGGCATCGTTGTGGTAAAGTGGCTCATAGGGGCTTTCTCCTTCTTGGTGTGTTGTAGGCAAACATCACTTTACCAAGGGAGAAGCTCTTTTTCTATGTTCGCTTTTTCCAGTTCCTACCCCCACGGAAATTTTACACTAACATGGACGAATCAGAATCGACTTCTGAAAAGAATTTCAGATCTTGCGAATGGCAAACACCGATTTTTGACAGCGTATGCGCAAAACAAAAAGGAGCCCGTCGATGACGGGCTCCTCCACATGAAGAGACATCCAAATCCGTTTGCAGCACAGACAATCAGAATGTCATTGTTATGCTCCCGAATCACGAAACCGCCTGATGCGTTCACCGATCTCGTCCCGCACGCGGCGGAACACCGCCAGTCTTTCTTCTTCCGTACCTGTCGCCCTGGCGGGATCGTCAAAGCCCCAATGCCAGCGGGTCACGTGCGGGGGTGTCATCGGGCATCGATCGTTGGCGTCCCCGCACAGCGTAATCACGTAATCCGCCTTGTTTAGCAGATCGGGATCGATTACATCGGAAGTCTGGCTGGAGATGTCAATGCCCGCTTCCCGCATGACCCGGACGGCGTTCGGGTTGAGACCGTGGGCTTCGATGCCCGCACTGTAAACATCAAACCGGTCGCCGAGATATTGTTTTCCGAATCCTTCCGCCATTTGACTGCGGCAGGAATTGCCTGTGCAAAGAAAATAGATGATCGGTTTCCCCGCCATTTCGTCAGCCTCCTTGCGCAGAAAAAAATTTGCGTTGAAAATAGAGCGACAGCTTCACCAGAGCCAGCATGACGGGCACTTCCACAAGCGGCCCGATGACCGCCACAAACGCCGCTCCCGAATGAATGCCGAACACGCCGACCGCCACGGCTATCGCCAATTCAAAATTGTTGCTCGCGGCGGTAAAGGAAAGCGTCGTGCAGACAGGGTAGCCGGCCCCCGCTTTTTTGCTGAGCCAAAACGACACCACAAACATGACGACAAAGTAGATGAGAAGCGGAATCGCGACCCTGATCACATCCGCAGGCAGTTCAAGGATGACCTCTCCCTTGAGGGAGAACATGACCACGATCGTGAACAGCAGAGCGACCAGGGTCAGCGGGCTGATTTTGGGAATGAACACTTTCTCATACCATTCTTTCCCTTTTGCTTTGACCAGTGTATACCGGGTCAACATTCCCGCAAGGAAAGGAATGCCCAGGTAGATGAACACACTCTTGGCGACCTCGGCCATCGTGATTTCGATGACCATGCTTTCCAATCCGAGCCACTGCGGCACAATCGTGACGAACACGTATGCGTAGAACGAATAAAACAAAACCTGAAAGATGGAATTGAACGCCACCAGTCCCGCCGCGTACTCAGTGTCCCCTTTGGAAAGATCGTTCCAGACGATGACCATGGCAATGCATCGGGCAAGACCGATCAAAATCAAGCCGACCATATATTCGGGATAACCCCGAAGAAAAAGGATGGCCAGCACGAACATGAGGATCGGTCCGATGACCCAGTTTTGCACCAGAGACAAGCCCAACACTTTGACGTTGCGGAACACATGGCCCAGTTCCTCGTATCGCACTTTCGCCAGCGGCGGATACATCATCAGGATCAAGCCGATGGCAATGGGAATGGAAGTGGTGCCGACCTGTAAAGCATTCAAATCATCTACCATGCCGGGGAACAGGTAGCCGCATCCGACACCGACGGCCATGGCCAGAAAGATCCATGCCGTCAAATAACGATCGAGAAACGAAAGCCTTTTGCTGTTTTGACTCATGCCATCCACTCCTCTTATTCACAACAAACGTTAACCAACAACCCCTGTTGTTCCAACTTGTGCAATTCCTCCGACATGTCGGGCAGATGCGTCAGCCCCAGTCCAGCCTGCTCCAGGGTTTCGCGTCTCAAGGAATAAAACACCCACTGCCCTTTGCGGTTCTCCTTGACGAACCCTGCCGCTTTCAATCGGCTCAAATGTTTGGAAACCGCCGGTTGGGAGATCTTGAACACGGGAACAAATTCGCATACACAACAATCACGATGCTGGAGTATGGCGAGCATTTTCAAACGGGTGGGATCGGCCAACGCTTTCAACATGTCCGCCAACTTTTCGATATCCACGTCCCTTCACCTTTCCTCTCCAAATGTAATTTATCATATAACTATATGGTTATGCAACTGATACTGCACGGATATGCAAATGCCGTCTTCGAAACAGCGGCTGCCAATCGAATAAAAATTCACCTGTCCGGGAAAACGATACTGAAGGGATGTGATTCATCCGGAGGTTCGTCGATGACAGAAAAAAAACGAAACCGATCGTTTCCGCACCAATTGTTCAACGATATTCAAGCCGCCCTTGGCCATCCCCCGGATTTGATCAGCCGGTGCCTGCTTGTCCGGGAGGAACAACCGGTGCAATGCGTCTATCTGGAATCGATGGTCGCCAAAAAAACGATTGATGACTACATTTTGAAGTCGATCACGGAACATACGTTTTCCGAAGGGCAAGCCCCCCGCTCGTCCGGGAGCGATTTTTTGCGCGAACTCTCCTTTTCCAATCCGTATAAAACGTTGCTCGAACAATCCGTCCAGGCGCTCCTTGCCGGATATTGCGTACTGACCGATGTTGCCGGAGGACGCGTTTTGCTGCTCAATGTGACCGAACCCAAACAACGGTCCATTGAAGAATCGAAATCGGAGTTAACCATTCGCGGCCCGCACGAAGGGTTTACAGAAAGCATCCTGACCAACGTGGGACTCATCCGCAATCGCATTCGCAATCCGTCTCTCCGATTTGAAAAGATGAGCGTCGGCAGCCAGACCGAAACCACCTTGCTCATGGTATACATGGAGAATCTGGCTCCGAATTCGCTGGTTCGGGAAATGCGGAACCGGCTGAAAGCCATCCGGACCGACAGCGTGCTGGAAAGCGCGTATGTGGAAGAATTCATCCAGGACCGGATCTGGACGCCCTTTCCGACAATGTCCAACACCGAGCGCCCCGATGTGATGGCGGCGCAGCTCCTGGATGGCAAAGTGGCCGTGATGGTCAACGGAACACCCAGCGTCCTGCTGGCCCCCATGACATTTTTCGAATTTTTCAGTTCTCCCGAAATTAATTGATATTTAAATCCCACTACGTTCAGATAAAACGATTGAAGAATACGTAGGGCCGGCGGACGTTAGCGTCAATTTAAATCCCACTACGTTCAGATAAAACAGCGTTGTTATCGTTATAAATTGTTGCCTTCACGTAATTTAAATCCCACTACGTTCAGATAAAACCCGAACAGCATACGCATATTATTCGCGATAGATACTATTTAAATCCCACTACGTTCAGATAAAACTGAAATTGACCTCGAGAATGTTTTTCTTGTCGGTGTGATTTAAATCCCACTACGTTCAGATAAAACTTCGGCGGCGGCACGCGCTCCGCCTCCAATTGCTGTATTTAAATCCCACTACGTTCAGATAAAACTCGGCGGAATTGACCTGGCGGCGGAGTGGGCCGGCAATTTAAATCCCACTACGTTCAGATAAAACTGAGCGCCGATCCGTTCCAGTAGTATCCGCCGTTTGTATTTAAATCCCACTACGTTCAGATAAAACTATATCCAGATCGACGGAAATGGTCTGGTCATAAACAAATTTAAATCCCACTACGTTCAGATAAAACCGGGTAGGATGTTTGTCCTCCCTGGGTGGTGTTATTATTTAAATCCCACTACGTTCAGATAAAACACGTACGGAATTATTGTAGGACGAGGCACATACTTATTTAAATCCCACTACGTTCAGATAAAACTCATTCCCGATCCTCTCCTTATTCCCTTATGGGGTGATATTTAAATCCCACTACGTTCAGATAAAACATGCGCTGCCAGGTCAATGCCGCCGATCCCGCTGAATAGGCATTTAAATCCCACTACGTTCAGATAAAACCAGGGATAAAGATGTTTTTTCATGACATGCGGATACAATTTAAATCCCACTACGTTCAGATAAAACCCCTGTTCAAATTATATTAAAAAGTCCCTTCAAATCAAGGTTTAATGTAACATATCGGTTCACAAGAACGGACTTATTTTGCATTGAGCGACCAATCTGGAATAAATGAATTGCAAAATAAACGCGAATGAGCCAGTAATAATAAGGGCTGATGAACTTTTGTCCAAATTGATCGCTCGATGCAGATGAGAACTCGCTAGAACATGAACTTGTCAAATGATCGGTCTTGTCCCATCACTTCTTTAACAATATGTTTCGGATTTTCCACTTTGTATACGTAGATGGAGTCCGAGTCACTTGTCAACAATTCAAGTTCACGCAAGCATTTAATAAGTTTGCCTTTGGTGATCTCACCTTCAAAAACCGAATTTTGCGTCCAATCCAGATAGGCGCGCAATTTTTTGCAGACTTTGGCTACTCGTTTTTCATCCACATCATACGTAATGATAACAAACACTTTACCACCACGCTTTGAAAGGTTTATACTTTTCGTCTCCAATGAAATGTTTGATCAGCTTGTATGCTTCCAGTCGAATCAAGTAACGGTAAGATACGTTCCGTTTCAATTTCCGATGCTTGATTGTGGAGTTCATTCTTTCCTCAAAGGCCTCCAAGAACCTCTTCCTGCCCTCATCATTTAACAGAACACCGCCATCCTTCTCCTCAAAATGCTTCTCTTGTAACCGCCGGTTGTTTAGCAAAGTCAAAATTAAGGAATCTACAACCAACGGCTTAAAGATTTCCGCAATGTCAAGACTGAGCGAGAACCGTTTCGTTGAGGGTTCGTGCAGAAAACTGACAGTCGGATCCAGAACAGTCTTGTAAATTTCCGAAAGAATCGATGCGTACATTAGGCTATTGCCAAAAGAAATCAAAGCGTTGACCGGATCTTTAGGCGGTTGTTTGCTGCGCGTTTCAAACTTCATGCCATTCTTCAACAATCGTGAGAAAGCCTCATAATAAATTTTCCGGCAGCTTCCCTCCACTCCCATCAACTCTTGAATGGTTTTGGCATTTTCAATTTGGGCGCTCATGGAGTGTATCGTATCGACATAGACGGCAACTTCTTCGCCGCTTCTTCGCATGTTGCGCAGCATATGATGAACGCCGGCGTGGACAAAACATTGGGCCAAATAAAGCCTCTTCTGGATATCCAATACATGTGCGCTTTGTTGCACGACACTGTAGCCGGAGACTTTCGATTTTCGAGGAACATAGGTCCCGTCGTAATAGCCATAGTAATTATACACATGCAAACAGATTTGATGAGACGACAGCAAATGCAACATGGATGTGTTGAAGTCAACCTGACCGAAGAAATGGACACTGCTCGTTTGCTCAACGGGTATCGGTCGCTTTTCGCCATCCTCATTTTCGAAATACAGTGTACTGTCCTTCCTTTTCAATCTTCCCGCGGATAAAATATAGATGTTACGCTCCATGTTCGTCCACCTCCCCGGAAAAACAGAAATCCTGATATGCGCATTTACCGCAATAACTCAGTTTTCGCATCGGAGGGATCGAGCCGGAAGTTATCCTTTCTTGGGAATGCCTTTCTGTTTAAGGATGTAAAGATAATATTGCATTTGAAGGCGGTCTGCCGATTCCATTTTGCTGGTTAATTTGATCTCTCTCAGCACGTCTCCTTCCAATCGGTCTATTCGCACATTCTCATCCGGTGACAACTCTTTCTCCAATCGGGGGTACGCTTTTTCATGCAACACTTTGCCGGCTTCAACTCGTTCGTGCCCATCGTTTTCAAACCTTATTCCTTTGTGAAATAACCAGAGTTTTCGGCGACAAATCGCATAATAATGGATTTCAACCCCGCGAACGGTATCCATGGCGACCTACCTCCTAGAGAATATCACTGGCCTTGCGATACTTCAGCCCGGTGCCCTGCAAGCTTTCTTCGTCAAACTCATAGGTGACGTCCGAATGATTGATCCAGTGAAGATATTCGAGCCCGCGATATTCCAACCGGAACTTTGCAACTTTGCGAAGCTCCAGCGTTTTGTTACTTAACGGCACGGATAACCGCTCAATCTCGCGACGCAACAGCCTGCGTTGCTCTTTATCATTTTCCTTGATGAATTTGGAGGCTAGTCGTCGAGCTTCCTGCTCGTAAGGCGGCGGTATGATTTCCGTGGACGCGATTTCCCGCAACAAAGCTTGCGCCTTGCCGGAAGTCAGATCGAACATTTTTATGTTGTCAAACAGTTTCAGCGCTTCCTCAAAAACAGTGAGAAATTGCGATTTGTGCAACTTTCCTCGACTATACAACTCCTTAACAAGTTTCATCTTTACACTTTCCGAAAGGATCTCCAGTTGATATTTTTTTAATGCCTCCAGGCTGAAAAAAGTAATTTGCTTGTCATAAACAGAGCCGATGCCGGAAGCATCCCGTGTCAATATATGAATGTTGGGTTCGGCAAGGTTATAGGTGCGGATTCGATAGCAACGCCCCATCCGTTGGAACAAGCTGTCCAGTGTGCACAGTTCGGTATAGAGGACATCGAAATCGACATCGAGCGAAGCTTCTACAATTTGCGTGGTCACCCAGATTCCCGGGGAATCCGCACCCTCCATCTCATGCCAACCCGATGGCGCAAATTGAGTGATGAGTTGTTCCAACGCTTGTTTATGTTTTCGTATAAATCTGGCATGGAGCAGATGGATCGGAATAGGAGTACCGGTATTGACTGCAGCCTCTTTAATGCATTCATAAGCACGAATCGCCTGGTCGACCGTGTTGCAGATCACAAGCACCTTGCGGCGCTGGCCGTCCCGAACGATGGAATCCACCGTATCAATCACGCTTTCATCCCTTAAGTTGATACGATGACGGCTTAACTGATCGTTCGGAAATTCGCCATATGCAAACGATTCTCCCAAATTGGAAATCCGGCGCTGCAATTCATCCAGATAGACCCCCATGCCGCTG